>CAZZLX010000720.1:0-2228 GCA_964655235.1 uncultured Rhizobium sp. | reverse complement strand
GTTGGCATGGATGAAAACGGCGCTCTTCGGCGTATGCCCCGCCGCCTTGAACATGTCCTTCATCAGGCCGAGGCCGTTCCGCACCAGGTCGACCGAGGTCGGGAAGTTGCGGAAGACGTACTTGAAGCCCTGCTCGGTGATCTGCGGGGCGGCGGCGATGTTGATGACGAAGGGCACCGCCTTCTGCTCGCAGACCTGGGCGATGGCGCTGGACCCGCCGGAGTCGAACGCGCCGACGAGGGCGCTGCAGCCGTCGGCGATCAGCTTTTCGGCCTGGGTGCGGGCGAGGTCGACGTTGGATTCGAAGTCGAGGCTGACGATCTCGACCCGGTGGCCGAGTTCGCCCAGCACCTCGGTCGAGATGTCGACGCCGTGCTGGCAGGCCTGGCCGGCCTGGGCGAGGTAGCCCGAGCGCGGCAGCAGCACGCCGATCTTGAGCGGCTGGCCCTGCGCCAGGGCCGGGCGATAGGGGAAGGCGGCGGCGAGGCCGGCGGCGGCGGCGCCCTTGAGCATGGCGCGGCGGCTTGGGCGAAGGACCTTAGTCATTGGGGTTTCCTCTCAAGTGCCTGATTTCGGGCGTAAATTATGGTCGAGTGTAGTCGCCAGGATCGCCCGCCACAAGCGAGCCGCCACATGATATGTAGCCGCCCATGAGCGAGACCGTCAGCCGCAAGCGGCTCGGGCGCGAGAGCTGGCCCCTCTTCAGGCGCCTGCTCCGCGAGAACGTGCGCCCGGAGATCGGCTGGCTGGCCTTGGCCTTCCTCTTCATGGTGGCGGTCGCGGTCTCGACTGCGGCGCTGGCCAAGCTGATGGAGCCAGTGCTCGACCAGGTCTTCACCCAGCGCGACCGCAGCCGCCTTTTCGAGGTGGCGCTCTCGGTGCTGGCCGTCTTCGTCATCAAGGGCTTCGCCACATACGGCCAGGCCGTGCTGATGAGCCGGGTCGGCCTCCGCATCGTCGCCCGCCTGCAGAACCGCGTCGTCGATCACGCGATCCGGCTCGATCTCGCCTATTTCCACGACACGCCGACCGGCACGCTGGTCAGCCGCGTCCTCTACGACACCTCGATGCTGCGCGGCATCGTCGCCAACGTGCTGACCGGCCTCGGCAAGGACCTGCTGACTCTGGTCTTCCTGGTCGGCCTGATGTTCTGGCAAGACTGGAAGCTGGCCTGCATCGCCTTCTTCGCCTTCCCGACCGCGATCTGGCCGATCCTCCGCATCGGCCGGCGCACGCGGAAGGTCTCGGCCAACACGCAGGCGGAGATGGCGGAACTGACGACGCTGCTCTCCCAGACCTTCCAGGGCGCCCGCCATGTGAAGGCCTACGGCATGGAGGCCTACGAGACCGCTCGCTCGGCGCGCCTGGTCGGGCGCGTGAGCGAGCTGATGATGAAGGCCGCGCGCATCCGCTCGGCCGGCCACCCGATCATGGAAACGCTTGGCGGCGTCGCGATCGTGGCCGTCATCCTCTATGGCGGCTGGCAGGTGATCGAGGGCGCCCGCACCACCGGCGCTTTCTTCTCCTTTGTCACAGCACTGCTTCTCGCCTACGAGCCGATGAAGCGTCTGACCCAGCTCAATGCCGGCCTCCAGGAAGGCCTCGCCGCGGCCGAGCGCGTCTACCAGGTGCTGGACGAGCCGGCGAAGATCGTCGATCGACCGGATGCCAAGAACCTCGAGATCAGCGGCGGCTCCATCCGCTTCGAGGACGTGCGCTTCGCCTATCGCCCGGACAAGGCGGCGCTCGACGGCATCGCGCTCGACATTCCCGCCGGCAAGACCGTGGCGCTGGTCGGCCCGTCGGGCGGCGGCAAGTCGACGATCCTGAACCTGATCCCGCGCTTCTTCGATGCCGATTCCGGCCGTGTCTCCGTCGACGGCCAGGACGTGCGCGACGTGACGCTGGCCTCGCTCCGGAATTCGATCGCGCTGGTCAGCCAGGAAGTGAGCCTCTTCGACGACACGATCGGCGCCAACATCGCCTATGGCCGGCAGTCGGCGAGCGAAGAGGAGATCGTCGCCGCGGCCAAGGCCGCGCAGGCCCATGATTTCATCTCCGCCCTGCCGGACGGCTACTGGACGCGCATCGGCGAGCACGGCGTCAAGCTTTCCGGCGGCCAGCGCCAGCGCATCGCGATCGCGCGCGCGCTGCTGAAGAACGCGCCGATCCTGCTGCTCGACGAGGCGACCTCGGCGCTCGACACCGAAAGCGAGCGCCTGGTGCAG
>CAZZLX010000719.1:0-2230 GCA_964655235.1 uncultured Rhizobium sp. | reverse complement strand
CGTCAGCGTCGCGACGCCGGCTTCGGCGTTGTAGAGGACCGTCTCGCTCACGGCCGGCCCGGGCAGCTGTAGGTATGCTGGCTCGCGATGGAGCCGTCGGGGCAGGTGTTGGCGCAGTTGCGCGCCGCCGTGCAGGCAGCGCGGGCGACGTTCTCGGCCGTCCTCACCGCCACGTCCTGGAACGAGGTGCAGCCGGACAGCAAAAGGGCAACGGCCAGTATCGGGATCGTCCGCATCATCGCTTCCGCCAAGCCTGGGTACGCGAGAGTAGCCGTGACAGGCCAAGCTGCGCCAGCTTCACGGCCGCGGAGGTGAAGGCGATCACTGTCGCCATGCCGGCGGCGCCGGCGGTGAACCCGGACTCGTCCATGTTGACGATCGCGAGCGCCGCGAGCTTGGTCTCGCTCGAATAGAGGAAGATCACGGCCGAGACCGTCGTCATCGCGTTGACGAACAGGTAGACCGCGACATCGAGAATCGCCGGCAGACAGATCGGCACGGTGACCCGGAAGAAGGTCCGCCAGATCGGCACCTTGAGCGAAGCCGAGACCGCCTCGAACTCGGTATCGAGCTGCTTGAGAGCCGTCATCGCGGTCAGGTGGCTCACCGTGTAGAAATGCGCCACGGTGTTGACGACCAGGATCGCCATCGTGCCGTAGAGGACGTTGAGCGGATTTCCCTTCATGTTGAAAAAGAAGATGTAGCTCAGGCCGAGCACCAGCCCGGGTACGGCGAGCGGGATCATCGCCAGCAGGTGCACGAGCCCGCGGCCGATGCCGAAGCGGTTCGACTTCTCGACCAGGTAGGCGCCAAGGAAGACCAGCGCCGTTCCGAAGATCGTGGTCGCCGAGGCCATCAGCAGCGAGTTCCAGTAAACGCCCCAGCCGAGCGGGTCGAAGTTGCCGAACTGGTAGTTCTTCAGCGTGAGCGTCAGGTTGTAGGGCCAGAACGTGATGAAAGAGGCCCAGACCGAGACGGCGAATACCGCAAAGATCAGCAAGCCGACGACCAGGCAGAAGATCATGAGCCCGAGATCGCGGCCGGTGTGCGGCTTCGGCTCGAAAGGGACGGCACGCGCCGACAAGAGCGCCACCTGGCGGCGGGCGACGACACGGTCGACGGCGAACGAGAGCAGTGCCGGGACCAGCAGGATCACGCCGACGACCGCGCCCATCTCGAAGTTCTGCTGTCCGATCACCTGCTTGTAGATGTCGGTCGCCAGCACGTTGAAGCGGCCGCCGACCACCTTGGCGATGCCGAAATCGGTTATCACCAGCGTGAAGATCACGAAGGCAGTCGAGATCAGGCCATACTTGGCTCCTGGGAGCGTGACGGTCAGGAACTTCCGGAGCCGCGATGCGCCGAGCGCGTCCGCCGACTCGTAGAGCCGCTGGTCCGCCATCGACAGCGCCGTCACCAGGATCATCAGCGCGTGCGGGAAGCAGTAGAAGACCTGCGCCGTGACGATGCCGACCGGCCCGTAGACCGGCTGGCCGAACAGCCAGCCTTTCAGCAGACCCTGGTTGCCGAAGAGATAGATCAGCGACAGCGCCGGGAGAAGCGAGGGCGCCAGGATCGGGATCAGCGCCAGGCCCTGGAACAGGGCCTTTAAGCGCATGCAGCTCCGGGTCAGCGCATAGGCATACACGAAGGCCAGCGGCACGACGATCGCGGTCGTGACCAGGGCGACGAGCAGGCTGTTCCAGAACGACTGGAACAGCGCCGGGGTCTCGACGTAGCGGAGGTAGTTAGCGAGGCCGACGAAATTGCCGTTGTGGTCCTGGAAGCTCTTGGAGAGTAGGGACCAGAGCGGCAGCGCGACGATGGCCAAGAGGATCAGCGCAAAGAGCGCGAGGCCCCCGCGCATGAGAAGGTCGTCGCGCGACGCCTTGGGTCGGACCAGGGGCGCGGCCGCCGTCGTCATTGCGGAAAGGCGCGAAGCCTGTCGGACGGCAGGGCGACCGGAAGCCGGGTGCCCGGCTGGATGCCGAGATCGCGCAGCAGGTTGATCGAGAGGTCAGCGACGAGATCGAGATCGGAGCCTTCGACCGGCACCAGCCGGGCTCGGGCGAAGGAGCCCAGGAACTCGAGCGAGCGCACCTCGACCTCGAGCGCATTCTCGGCGCCGGGCTCGACGTTGCGGGTCTTCACGTCCTCGGGCCGGATGCAGACGAGGGCGGGTTTGCCCGTCGCCATGCCGTTGAGTCCGTCGACGCGGAAGCGCCGCCCG
>CAZZLX010000718.1:0-2246 GCA_964655235.1 uncultured Rhizobium sp. | reverse complement strand
GTCTGGTTGGCCAGGCTCTTGACCTCGGTCGCAACCACGGCGAAGCCCTTGCCGGCCTCGCCGGCGCGCGCCGCCTCGATGGTGGCATTGAGCGCGAGGAGGTTGGTCTGGGACGCGATGTCGTTGATCAGCTGGATCACGTCACCGATCTTCTGGGCAGCCTCGGCCAGGGCCTCGACCTGGGCGTTGGTGCGATCAGCGTCTGAGACCGCCTGATTGGCGATCCGGCTTGA
The DNA here is from genome assembly GCA_964655235.1 of uncultured Rhizobium sp. GTDB lineage: Bacteria > Pseudomonadota > Alphaproteobacteria > SHVZ01 > SHVZ01 > SHVZ01. The sequence continues at coordinate 2,013 of CAZZLX010000718.1, read as the reverse complement.
GTCGGAGACCTGACGGGAGATCTCGTTGATCGAGGACGAGAGTTCCTCGGCCGCCGCCGCAACAGTCTGCACGTTGCTGGAGGCCTGCTCGGACGCTGCCGCAACCGTGGCTGCCTGGTGCGAAGCGGCATCCGCCGTGCCCGACATCGTCTTCGCAGAGGACTGCAGCTCGGAGGCCGTGTCGGCGACCCTGCCGACGATCGTGCCAACCGCCGCCTCGAAGTCGCGGGCGAGCTTGTTCATCGCTGCGACCTTCTCGGCCTTGGCCGCGAGGTCGCGTTCCTTCTGCTCGGCCTCCATGCGCTTGAGGGCGAGGGCATTGTCCTGGAAGACGCGCACGGTCTTGGCCATCCCTCCGATCTCGTCCTGGCGGTCCTGCCCGACGATCTCGACGTCGAGATGTCCGGTCGCTAGCGACTCCATCCCCTGCTTGAGGCCGACCAGCGGTTTGGAGATGTTGCGGCCGACGACGGCGGCGACGCCCGCGGACAGCACGAGGATCCCCAGCGCCAGCAGACCCAGCGTGGTCATGATCGCCCTGAACTCCGCCTCGATGTCGTCGGTGTAGACGCCCGTGCCGATAAAGGCGTTCCAGGGCGTGAAGCGCTTGACGAAGGTCGTCTTCAGGAGCGCTTCGGTCTGTCCGGGTTTGGGGAAGGAGTAGGTGATCACGCCTTCCTCGGCCGTCCTCAGCAGGTCGATCATGGCCGAAATGAAGCGCGTGCCAGTGTGATCCTTGAGAACCGTCATGTCGGTTCCCTCGAGCTTGTGATTGGCGGCATGGGCGATCGAGATGCCGCTCATCTCGTTGGCGAAGAAGTAGTTGCTGTGGTCGTCGTACCACATGCCGTGAATGCCGGAGCGGAAGCGATCAAGGGCATCCTGTCGCGTTATGCGACCTGCAACGACGTCCGCTTCCAGCGTTGACGCATAGCCGTGCATCACTTCCACGCCGGCGCGGAGCTTAGAGATGCGATCGGTAACCATGCTCTGGTGCAGAAACCATGCCCCGAGGGCGATGGCGGTCAGGAGCGAGATGGCGGACAGGCCGAGGAGCAGTCCCAGCTTCGACGGAATCCGAAGGCGGTTGAGCGCATTCATGATCAACATCCGTGACTTGAGTTGTACGTCGCAACGCCGAGAATGCCCACCGGAGCATGATAGCGCTACCATCCGTTGGGTGGAGGTCGCGGCGCTGCCGTATCCCTCTGTCGTCACCTATACAAAACCGGGTGAATGCTGGCGCAATATGCTGGTGCGGGAGTAGGCTGATGCGTCCGTGAAGAAGGATCCCAACCGGGCGCCGGCGTCATGGATGCGCGGCGTTCGCCGCGCGAGCGATACAAGGATCCCGACCAGATGGCCGAGTTGCTGAAGGTCCAGAAGTTCCCTGTCGCCAACATCTATGTTCCGGCCAAGAAGCGCACGACGCTAGACCAGAAGAAGGTCGACACGATCGCCGAAAGCATGCTGGCTTCGGGCCAGACGACCCCGATCATGGTCCGGGCCGACGGTCGGCGCTTTGTCCTGGTCGAGGGCCTGCACCGGCTGGAGGCGTGCAAGGCGCTCGGCGAGACGCAGATCTCAGGTATCCTGGTCCAGGCGCGACAGGGCTAGGCGATGCCGAGGCCAGGCGCCCTCACCCTGCAGTTCCTGGAGTGGATAGCCAGTGGCCGGCGCAGCCACGCGGACGTCTTGGAAACGTGGCGCAGCTCGTGCCCGCGTCTCTCGATCTGGGAGGATGCCTTGCTGGCGGGCCTCGTCCGCTACGATCCGGCGAACCGAACGGTCGAATTGACCTCGAGCGGTCTCGCGGCGCTCTGCCGCGAGATCAGGAACGCCGCCGAATAGCTAGTGCAGCAGCTGGATGCAGGAGTGGACGGCCTGGACGACCTTCCGCGCCTGCTCGTCGGTGAGCTCGGGGAACATCGGCAGGCTCAGGACCTCGTTGGCCACCGTCTCGGTCGCCCTGCAGCCCCTGGGGCCAAGCTGGACGCGGCCGGGCACTACGAC
>CAZZLX010000717.1:0-2248 GCA_964655235.1 uncultured Rhizobium sp. | reverse complement strand
GCGAGGGCTCCTTGGCACGCGGGCAAAGTCGCCCGCACGAGAAGCCTCAGCATTGATTTATCTCAATTCGGCATGGTGTCCCCTCGGCCATAGTGGCGCCGGCCCCGCTGTCCGGTGGCCGCGGGAGTCATTGATGAGCAACACCTTTCCCGTGTTCACGACGCCCAGTCCGCAAATCCGGCGGGTGCCGATCGATCGCCCGTGGCTCTGGCTGGCGCGCGGGTGGTCGGACCTCGCCGGAGCGCCTGGAATCAGCCTCGCCTATGGCGGCGGATTCGTCGCCTTCAGCTTCGTGCTGACGCTGGGCCTTCTGCTGGCGGAGCTCCCTTATCTCATCCTGCCGCTCGCGGCCGGCTTCTTTCTGGTTGCCCCCCTGCTCGCGGTCGGCCTCTACGAGATCAGCCGCCGCCTGGAGACCGGCGATCGCCCGACGCTGATGCAGGCGGCAACGGCCTGGCGGCGCAATCCGCTGCAGATCGCGCTTCTCGGCCTGGTCCTCATGCTCTTCCACCTGGCCTGGGTCCGCATCGCCTCGCTGCTGTTCGCGCTCTTCTTCGTCGACACGGCGCCGAGCCTTCCCCGGCTTCTCGACATGCTGCTGTTTTCGTCGACCAGCCTTCCCTTCCTCGTCCTCGGGACCCTTGTCGGCGCGGTCCTCGCCGCGGTCGTCTTCACGCTCGCGGCCGTGTCCATCCCCATGCTCCTCGATCGCGAGGTGAGCGTCGTCACCGCGATCGCGACCAGCATCACCGCAGTCCTCGTCAACTGGCAGGCCATGGCGTTGTGGGCGGCGCTGATCGTCATCTTCACGGCGCTCGGCATCGCCACGATGTATCTCGGCCTGGCGGTGGCGATGCCGCTCGTCGGCCTCGCCTCCTGGCACGCCTATCGCGACCTGGTCGAGTAGCCGCGCTAGAGCGCGCGGAGCGCGAGCACGGCGAGGATGACGGCGTTGGCGAAGCCGAAATAAGGCGCCGACATTTGCGCAAAGGTGCGCCATCGCTTGCCGGCCGCGAGGCCGAGCCAGCCGACGGCGACGAGGGACGGAACTGTGCCGAGGCCGAAAAGCGCCATCCCCAGGGCTCCCTGCCAGGCACCGCCCGAGCCGGCGGCTGCGATCAGCGCCCCGTAGATGAGCCCGCAGGGCAGGAAACCGAGCGCAAGGCCGAGCGCGAAGCCGCGCGGCTTCCCGAAGCGAGCTGCGAATCCACTGCTTCCACCGCGGATACGTCCGACGGCCTGCGCGGCGAAGACCATTGCCGCCACCATCAGGGCCGCCGCCGGAAGCCAGCCGAGATCGGCAATCCGTGATGTCGCGGCCCCGAGGCCGCCTGCGACCGCGCCGAGCGCGGCGTAGGTTGTCAGGCGCCCTGCCTGATACGGCATCAGCGTCGCGGTCCAGAGCCGGCTAGACGCGCCAGCGGCAAAGCGTTCGGCGATCTGGGCGAGCGCGAACGGCCCGCACATCAACGAGCAATGGCCGAAGCCGCCGAGCAGTCCGGCGAACAGCATGCCCGCCATCAGCGGGCCCCCTGCCGCCGCATCGAGCCCACAAATCGACCAGAGGAAGTCCATGGCCGGCGCCGCTAAACCGCCCGGGCGTGCCGCATCTCGTCAGGGGCGAGATAGGCATCGAAGGCCGCGGCGACGTTCCGCATGAAAGGCCAGCCTCGATCGGTCACGCGGATGCGGTGACCGTCGATCGCGACCAGACCGTCGCGTGCGGGCTCTTCGAGCCTGGCGACGCAGTCGGCGAGGTGATCGGGGAGATAGCCCTGCTCGCGCTGCAGCGCCTCGAGATCCACGGTCCGATCGCACATGAGATCGTTGATCACCCGGCGACGAAGTCGGTCCTCGGGGGAAAGCGCCCGCATCTTCGCGACCGGAAGCCGGCCGGCAAAGACGGCCCGCTGCCAGTCAGGGATCGCGGTCAGATTCTGGGCGTAGCCTTCCGGCGTTTCGCTGATCGCGGACGCTCCGATGCCGACCCGGCTCGTCTCTTCGTCGTCGGTGTAGCCCTTGAACAGTATGCTGGCCACGTCGACGCGGTAGCGGTCGCCATCCCTGACGACCAGGATGTCGGTCTCCGCCTTCCCCTCGACCTGGCTCGAGTTGCCGAACTCGTCGCGCGCCCTGGCGACCGCCCTGCTGCTGCTCCTCGGCGCGTGCCGCGTCGCCGACGCGCCCGTGCGCGCGCTCGCGCCCGTCGAAGCGAACCCCGTGCTGCTCGCGTCCAACTACACGCCCC
>CAZZLX010000716.1:0-2248 GCA_964655235.1 uncultured Rhizobium sp. | reverse complement strand
TCGTCGACGAGATGGCCGACCTAATGCTGGTCGCGGGCAAGGACATCGAATGGGCGATCCAACGCCTGGCGCAGATGGCGCGTGCCGCCGGCATCCACCTGATCATGGCGACGCAGCGGCCGTCGGTCGACGTCATCACCGGCACGATCAAGGCGAACTTCCCGACCCGCATCAGCTTCCAGGTCACTTCCAAGATCGACAGCCGCACGATCCTCGGCGAGCAGGGCGCCGAGCAGCTGCTGGGCCAGGGCGACATGCTCTACATGGCCGGCGGCGGGCGCATCACGCGCGTGCACGGACCGTTCGTCTCCGACGGCGAGGTCGAGGACGTCGTGCGCTTCCTGAAGGCCCAGGGCCAGCCGGAATACGTGGAAGCGGTGACCGAGGATCCGGAGGAGGAAGCCGCCTTCGGCGCGATGGCGGGCGAGGACGGCGAAGGGTCGGGCGACGCGCTCTACGACCAGGCCGTGGCGCTGGTCATCCGCGAGCGCAAATGCTCGACCAGCTTCATCCAGCGCCATCTGCAGCTGGGCTACAACCGCGCGGCACGCCTAGTCGAGCGCATGGAGGCCGAGGGCCTCGTCTCACCGGCCAATCACGTCGGGAAGCGCGAGGTCCTCACGCGTCCCGACGCTGGCAACGTCTAGCGGGTAATCAGCTCCAGGCGGCGATGCGGCGACGCTCGTCGGAGGCCGCCTTCTCGCGCTTCGGCTCGGAGACCGTGTAGGCCTTCTGCCGGTGCTCGATGCAGTACGGGCCGCGATCGTCGGTCGGCGTGCCGCAGAAGCGGAAATTCGCGTCCTTGGGATCGCCGATCGGCCACGCGCAGCAGGCGCGACCGAGATCGATCAGGCTCTGCGTCGCCGCCTTCAGCGGCACTGGCGCCGCTTCCTGGGGCTTGCGCTTCTTGTGCCCCCCATGCGCCGCATTCTTGCCCTGGCCGGTCAGCTTCATGCGATTGACCAGCCCGGCGATCACGTCGCGGCTCATGTTGAGGCGCTGCGAGATCTGGCCGTAGCTCAGTCCGTCATCGACGAACAGGTGACGCACCTGCTCGCGGGTCTCGTCCGTCCAAACGCGCTTGCCCATTTTGGGCTCCCGAAAGTGATCCTTCGGCAGTGGGTCGCATTTGGCGAGAATTCGGTTCGAAGCAAATTCAGAGAAATCCGAGTGACCGAAGTTCCTGCTCGAGCTGTGCCGGCGAACGGAAGTGGATACCGTGAATGCCGACGGCGTTCGCGCCCTCTACGTTCTTCGGAACATCGTCGATGAAGATGGCATCTTTAGGGTCGACGCCGTAGCGCGAGCAGAGAAGCTGATAGATGCGCGCCTCCGGCTTCAGCATCTTCTCGTCGCCCGATACCACGATACCGCGGAAACGCTGGAAAAATGGAAAGCGCTTGAAGGTCGGCTTGAAAGTCTCGCCGGAAAAATTGGTGAGCGCATAAAGCGGAACTTTCTTCGCGTGCAGCCGCTCGCGGATGTCGACCGTGCCCTCGACCGCGTTCGGAATCATCTCGCTGAACCCAGGCAGCCAGGCGCGGATGAGGTCGGCCTTGTCCGGGTGCCGCGAGATCGCCTCCGCCTCCGCCTCCGCAAAGCTGCGGCCGGCGTCCTGCTGATGATTCCATTCCGGAGGACAGACCTCGGTGAGGAAGTGCTCGCACGCCTCGGCGTCCGGAATCAGCCGGCGATAGAGATTGCGCGGATCCCATTCGAGGAGGACGCCGCCGAGATCGAAGATGACGACGGAGCGAGCGGCGGCGGTCATGACGAGGCGTCCATTACAGTTTTATGAAACCGGGGCGCGATCATAGTCAGGCAGATGCGCAACGCCAGCATGCTAAGGTTGCTGTCGCGCGCCTCCCTGGTTCGGCTATTATCCACGCGAGTTGAGGGGGTCTCATGAAAATCTACAAAATTTCTGCGGCATTATTGCTCTTCGCCGGCTCTCCGGCGTCGGCGCAGACGACCGACGTCTCGGTTCTGGCCTCGACCTGCTCGGGCTGCCACGGCGCCAACGCCGACGGTTCGGGCGGAATCCCGGGGCTCAAGGGCCAGCAGCAGGCCTACATCGCCGAGCAACTCAAGGCCTTCAAGGCGGGTACCCGGCCGGCAACGGTGATGAACCGGCTCGCCAAGGGCTATACCGACGAGGAGATCGCCGGCCTCGCCCTTCATTTCTCGCGACTGAAGTAGGGAGGCAGGCATGACCAGGTTCTCACGTCGCGGTTTCATCGCAGGCGCC
>CAZZLX010000715.1:0-2249 GCA_964655235.1 uncultured Rhizobium sp. | reverse complement strand
GTCTCCTCGGCGGCGAGGAGAATCGCGCGCCGCTGCTCGGGCGAATCCACATGTCCCCAGACATGGACCGCCTCGTCGTCGACGATGACGTTGGTGTGCGCCGCGATCGCGAATGGGAGCTTCTTGAGCTCGGTCATCATCGCGGCGCGGACCGCTTCGTCGCTGGAGACCGGCCGGTTCCATTTCGACCCGGCCGCGACCAGGGCACGGACGATGTCGGCGCGGCTGACGATGCCGACCAGCCTGCCGTCGCGCACCACTGGCACACGCTTGATCCGCCGGGTCTCCAGCAGGCGTGCGATCTCAGAAAGATCAACGTCCTCGGTCACGGTGATCGCGGGCCTGGTCATCACGTCGGCTGCCGTCCGCCCGTGTGTCTTGACGTAGTCCCCGGCAAGCGAGCGATCGCTCGAGAAGAGATCGAGCCACCAGGAGCGTCGATCGGTCCCGAGCTCAGCGCGACGGACGAGATCGCCTTCGCTGACCACGCCCAGAACGCGGTCTTCGTCGTCGATCACCGGCACCGCGCTGATCCGCCGTTCCCACATCTCGTGCGCGATCTCGTGGATCGGCGCTTCGGGCGAGGCGGCGCAGACTTCGGTGGTCATCACATCGGCAGCGCGCATGGACGGTCTCCCGGGATAGAGGGAGAACACCTGGGATCATGCGCCGGTTGCGGTATCCCGTGCAGGTGCGAGGCTCAGCCCCGGCGGCTGATGGAACGGGGGCTAGGCGTACCCGGGCACCCGCCAGTCGGCCATGTTGTCGATGACCTGGGTGACGCCCTTGGTGTTCTCAGCGATCACCCGGATCGCGGCCCGCTGCTCGGCCGACTCGACGTTCCCCCAGAGATGCACCTCGCCGTCGTCGACGACGACGTTGATGTAGGTGCCGTGAACGAAGGGCAGGCGGCGGACCTCGTCGAGGATGTTGGCGCGGATCTTCTTCTCGTCGGTCCGGCGCGACCGGTTCCAGGACTTGGCGGCGACGATCAGGCCGCGCACGATGTCGGAGCGGCTGACGATGCCGACCAGCTTGCCGTCCCGGACGACCGGAACCCGCTTGATCCCCTTGGACTCGAGGAGGGTGGCGATCTCGGCGATGTCGGTGGCCTCGCTGACCACTACCGCCGGCTGCGTCATCACGTCCCGCGCGGTCCGGCCGTGCGACTTCACGTAGTCGCGCGCGAGGCTGTCGTCGCCGGCGAAGATGTCGGTCCATTTCGGCTTCTTCATGGTGCCGAGCTCGATCCGTCGCAGGAGATCGCCCTCGCTGACGACGCCCAGCACCTTGTCGTTGAGATCGACGATCGGCAATGCGCTGATGCCGCGGTCGCACAGCTTGCGCGCGATCTCGTTGATCGGCGTGTCCGGCCCGGCCGAGCAGACGTTGACGCTCATGATGTCGATGGCCTGCATGTGTGGACTCCCTTGTGTGGGAAAAATCATCGCGTCGGCGGCCCGCGCCGGCCTTGATCTGGGTCAAGCGGACGATTTGATTCAGATCAAGGACGGGGATGTGGATCCACGGCATGGTTCATGTGTCGTCGGACCTCGTCATGGTCTCCTCCCTAAACGACGACTGGCGCGGCTGTCCGGGGGATCGGCGGCCGCGCCCCCCTTTCCCGCTGCATTTGTGCTGGTTCCGCAGGGCTCCACCCGGCGTATGATCGCCGCTCTTCCTTTTCCGAGCGACGGGGGCAGCGGATGAATCTGTTCGATCTCAAAGGTCGGGTCGCGATCGTGACCGGCGGCAACGGCGGCATCGGCCTCGGCATGGCCCGTGGCCTCGCCGGCGCCGGGGCTACGGTCGTCGTGGTCGGGCGCAACGACGACAAGAACAAGGCGGCCGTCAAGGAGCTGAAGAAGCTCGGTGCCGAGACCTCCTCCCAGATCGTCGACGTGACCAAGGAGGCGGCAGCCAAGAAGATGGTGAAGGATGCTGTCAAGAAGCACGGCCGCGTAGACATCCTGGTCAACAATGCGGGCATCAACATCCGCAAGCAGCCGGAGGAGTACACCGAGGCCGAGTGGCATCAGGTCATGGACACCAACCTGACCAGCGCCTTCCTCTGCTCGCGTGCCGTCTACGAGACGATGAAGAAGGGCGGCGGCGGCAAGATCATCAACATCGGCTCGATGATGTCGATCTTCGGTGCCTCGTTCACGACGCCCTATGCCGCGAGCAAGGGCGGCATGGTGCAGATGACCAAAGCGCTTGCCTGCGCCTGGGCCAAGGACAACATCCAG
>CAZZLX010000714.1:0-2252 GCA_964655235.1 uncultured Rhizobium sp. | reverse complement strand
CAAGGAGGGCGGCGCCGATATCGTCTGGATCGAGACCATGTCGGCGATCGACGAGATGCGCGCCGCCGCGCGCGCCGCGATCAAGGTCGGCATGCCCTACTCCGTCACCGCGACCTTCGATACCGCCGGCCGCACGATGATGGGCGCCACTCCCGAAGCGGTCGCCACGTTCCTGAAGGAGCTGAATCCCGCGCCGGTCGCGATCGGGGCGAACTGCGGTGTCGGCGCCTCCGACCTGATCTATTCGGTGCTGCAGATCACCGACGCCGTGCCCGACGCGGTCGTCATCGCCAAGGGCAATTGCGGCATTCCGAAATTCGTCGGCACTGAAGTCGAGTACACCGGCACGCCGGAGGTGATGGCCGAGTACGCCCACCTGGCGCTCGATTCCGGTGCCGTCATCGTCGGCGGCTGCTGCGGTACCTCGCCTCGTCATCTCGCCGCCATGCGTCATGCCCTCGACGGCCACCAGCCGGGAAGCCGCCCCGACCTGGCCAGGATAATCCAGTGCATCGGGCCGCTGACCGCCCCTCCGGCCGACACGTCGACCGAGCCGAAGCGCCGGTCCGGGCGACGCCGCGCCGGCTAGGACGGCCGCCCTCCCGGGCCGATGTCGCCGGCCATGTCGCCCTGGGCCTCATGATGGTCGCAAATGCGGTGAATCGGGCTCGGAACGCGACTAGGCTTGGCCCAAAGACGACCCCGGTTCCGAGGTCGAGGGCGGGAAATGGCTGAAGTCTTCAAGGATGCGCGCAAGCGCGCCTATCTCAATCCAGACGGCGCCGACAAGCCGCTGAAGAGCCCGGTGCCCCTGGCCACGCTGAAGGCCGCCCGCGCCTATCGCCAGCAGCGGATCCGCGACGAGCTCAAGTGCCGAGACTGCGCCGCGATCCTGCTCTACGACCCGGTCAATATCCGGTACGCCTTCGACGTCTCCAACATGCAGCTGTGGATGACGCACAACCCGTCGCACTACGCGGTGGTGTGCGCCGATGGCCCGGCGATCGACTTCGAATACAAGGGCTCCGAACACGTCGCCAACGGGATCGAGATCATCGACCAGGTGCGCCCCGCGATCTCCTGGTTCTACTTCTCCGCCGGCACCCGCCTCGCCGAACGCTGCGAGAGATGGGCGGACGAGATCGCCGACATCCTGCGCGAGCACGGCGGCGCCAACCGCAGGCTCGCGGTCGACAAGCTCGAGCCGATGGGCGTCGATGCGCTGAGGCGCCGCGGCGTCACGATCGTCGAGGGCCAGGAGATCACCGAGCATGCCCGCTGCATCAAGAGCGCGGACGAGATCGACCTGATGCGCTGGACCGTCCGGGTCTGCGAAGCGGCAATGGCGCGCATGTACGAGCGCTCCGAAGCCGGCCGAACCGAGAACGAGATCTGGGCCGAGCTCCACTACGAGAACATCCGCTCCGGCGGCGAATGGATCGAGACGCGGATCCTGGCCGCCGGTCCCAGGACCAATCCCTGGTTCCAGGAATCCTCCGACTACGTCTGCAAAGAGGGCGAGCTGCTCGCCTTCGACACCGACATGATCGGCCCCTACGGCTACTGCGCCGATCTCTCGCGCTCCTGGCCGATCGGGCATGTGCGCATGAGCAACCAGCAGCGCGAGCTCTATGCGGTCGCGCGCGACCAGATCGACCACAATCTCGGCCTGCTCAAGGCCGGCATGAGCTTCCGCGAGTTCAACGAGAAGTCCTGGCGGATCCCGGAGAAGTACCAGGCCCGGCGCTATTCGGTGGCGCTTCACGGCGTGGGCATGGCGGACGAGTGGCCGTCGGTGCCGCTCCACCCGGACTTCGCCAGGGCCTATGACGGCACCTTCGAGGAGAACATGACCGTCTGCGTCGAAAGCCTGATCGGCGAGGACGGCACCGGCGAATGCGTCAAGCTCGAGACCCAGGTGCTGATCGGCGCCAACGGGGCCGAACGGCTTGACAGCTTCCCGTGGGAAGAAGTCTAAGCTCAACGACTTAAAGCTAAAGCGTTCGAGGATCAGAAAATGTCCGGTGGCGACGACATCGTCCTTTCCGAGCTCAACGACGAAGAACTCGTCAAGCAGATGCACGACGACCTCTACGACGGCCTCAAGGAGGAGATCGAGGAGGGCGTGCATATCCTCCTCGAGCGCAAGTGGGCGCCGTACAGGGTCCTGACCGAGGCGCTGGTCGAAGGCATGCGGATCGTCGGCATCGACTTCCGCGACGGCATCCTGTTCGTGCCGGAAGTGCTGATGT
>CAZZLX010000713.1:0-2254 GCA_964655235.1 uncultured Rhizobium sp. | reverse complement strand
CGGCCTGCCTATGCTTATGCGTAGGGCTGCTTCAGGAGATCATGATCTCCGGCGGCCAAGACAACCGACGCTCGATTTCGCCCGGGGTTCTTGCAGCGGTTTGAGTTTCTTTCCTCAGGGCGGAATTGGGTTTGTATGAAGCTTTACGTCGGTAACCTTCCTTTCAGCACGACGGACGATGATCTGCGCGAGATGTTCTCGGCGCACGGTCAGGTCGTCAGCGCATCGATCGTTTCGGATCGCGAGACCGGCCGCTCCCGCGGCTTCGGCTTCGTTGAGCTCCAGACCCCGGACGCTTGCCAGCGTGCGGTGCGCGAGCTGAACGGCGCCGACCTCGGCGGTCGTGCGGCCACCGTGCGCGTTGCCGAAGATCGTCCGCCGGGCGGTGGCGGTGGCGGTGGCGGCGGTCGTGGCATGGGCGGCGGCGACCGCGGCCCGCGCGCGCCGCGCTGGTAGTCTCGCCTCGTCGTATCGAGCTCGCCCCTTCCGCCCACGAGGCGGGAGGGGCGTAGCTTGTCTCCCGGGCAGCGTGGTTTCGAGCCGGGCCCGTCGTGGATCTCTTTCCCTAGCTTTCCCCGTCCCAGCGTCCGGCCCCATCCGCCGGCGGTACCCCTTGTCGATTGTGTCCCGGCCGACTATTGGACGGGTGTGGTGCGAGAGGGGGTCTCCTATGAAATACACACCCGGTCCCTGGAAGATGCGGCCGAACGGCGACATCAGCTCGGCGCCTCGCGGCGGCAAGGCCGTCTCGGTGTGCTCGGTTTCCTGGGGCATGTCGGCCTCGGAGGACAAGCCCGGCAACGCCCGCCTGATCCAGGCTTCGCCGCAGATGAGCGAAGCGCTGGACGAACTCATGCTGCTGGTCACCACGCCGACGGTCAGCCAGGCGATCCTGGCCAATGCCAAGCTTCTGCCCAAGGCTAAGCAGATCATCGAGAACGCCAAGATCGTGCTCGAGGCGGCGACCGGCGAGCCGCAGGCGGTGTGGCCGCGCGTCGATCACACCAAGCCGAAGCTCGAATAGCCGCATGCGCCTCGACCAGTATCTGGGGCTGATCGGCGACTCGAGGGTCGAGGACTGGCGGCTGATCACGCGCCCGACCTTCAAGCATCACTTCGCCCGCTCGACCGACGACAAGGGCGAGGAGGTGTCGGTCGAGGTCGACGAGCACAAGGTGGTGATGTCCTTCGCGCCCAATATCCGCATCACGCTCGCCTACGGGCTGGTCGCCGACTCCCACTACCGCATCGATCCCAAGCACAAGCTCGGCGCATTGAACGCGCGTTCCGAGTTCGTCGACTGCTTCTACGACAACATCCTCGTGCATCGTGAGACCGTGGTTCGCGTCGCGCGCCAGCGCTGCGTCCTGCCCGAGCCTGCCGACTGGACCGAGGAGCCGATCAAGATTCCCCGTCGAAAGGCACGCTTCGCCAAGTTGATCCATGTCCTGGCCGGCCCGCTGACCGAGTTCGACGAATACTTCCGGGATGCGGGCATGGTCGAGGTCGAGGCTCCCTGGCCTTAAGGCACGCGATGCGGCTTCCGTCCGGCACCCGGATCCGAGCGGGTGCGCTCCTCTTCGACATGGATGGCACCCTGATCGACTCGAGCGCGACCATCGAGCGGATCTGGCGGCGCTGGGCCGGACGGCACGGCATCGATGCCGATGCGCTGATGGATTTCGCCGTCGGCCGCAGGCTCACCGAGACGATCCGGCGCTTCGCCGTGCCGGGCATGGACGTCGCGGCCGAGGCCATGGTGATCGATGCCGACGCGCGCGCGGCGACGGATGGCGTCGTCGCCGTCCCCGGCGCGGATGCGTTCCTGCGGTCGCTTCCTGACGATCGCTGGGCGGTGGTCACTTCCGCGCCGACCGCGATCGCGCGGCGCTGGCTGGCAGCCGCTCGGCTGCCGATGCCGCGCGTCTTCGTCGCCGCAGAAGATGTGAGTGCGGGGAAGCCCGATCCCGAAGGTTATCGGCTGGCGCTTGCGCGGCTCGACCGATCCGCCGAGGAGGCGGTCGTCTTCGAGGACACGGTCTCGGGCCTGGAGGCGGGGCGTGCCGCCGGCGCGCGCACGATCGCGATCGCTGCCTCGCTTGGGGCAGCGGATCGCGTGCGCGAGCCGTGGATCGCCGATTTTTCGGATGTGGCGGTAGAGGCGGACGCGGATGTGCTGACGATCGTCGTCCGCTGACGGCTCAGAGCTTGGCGAGAATGCCTGAAAGCTGCGAGAGGCCGAACAGCAAGGCCA
>CAZZLX010000712.1:0-2281 GCA_964655235.1 uncultured Rhizobium sp. | reverse complement strand
CGCGCCTGGTCCTGCCGCTGGCGGGTCGCGACGGGCGGGTCGCCCGCTTCCTCGTCGGCAATGTTCCAGGCACCTGGCGCCAGCCTCGCGAGGAACCCCTGAACGCCTGACGGCGGGGATGGCGGCGGCCTTTCCTGCGCGGCATGATGCGCCTCTTTCCCGCTTCCCGGAGTCCGCCATGCCCGACATCGCCCTGCCCTCCTCCGACTGGCAGCGAGCGGACGCCGGCTGGGACTCGAAGATCCTCGAGGAAGCCTGGACCTACGCCGCGTCGATCCAGTCGTCGGCCGTGCTGGTGATCGAGGGAGGCCGGGTCGCGGCAAGCTGGGGCGATATCGAACGGCGTTTCATGTGCCATTCGATGCGGAAGAGCTTCCTCTCCGCGCTCTATGGCATCCACATCGAGGCCGGCCGGATCAGCCGCGGCCTGACGCTGGCCGAGCTCGGCATCGACGACAAGGAAGGACTGTCCGGTCGCGAGAAGTCGGCGACCCTCGTCGACCTGCTCTCGGCGCGGTCCGGGATCTATCATCCCTCGGTCTTCGAAACCCCATGGATGCGCTCGATCAAGGAGCTGCGCCATAGCCACGCGCCGGGCACCTTCTGGTGCTACAACAACTGGGACTTCAACGTCCTCGGCACGATCTACGAGAAGCTGATCGGCCGGCCGCTGTTCGAGGACTTTCGCGACCTGATCGCGAAGCCGATCGGCATGCAGGACTTCCGCTACGACGACGAGCGGAAGGACGGCGAGTATGTCGGCAATGGCGAGACCAACCACCCGGCCTACCCGTTCCGCATGTCGAGCCGCGACCTCGCGCGCTTCGGCCTCCTGTTCCTACGTGAAGGCCGATGGGGCGACAGGCAGGTCATCCCGCGCCGCTGGGTCATGGAAAGCACGGCGCCGATCTCGGAAGCCGGCAATGCCGGCGCCTACGGATACATGTGGTGGGTGGCCCGGTCCGGCATCCACATCCCGGGCGTGATCCTGCCGGAGGGTAGCTACTCCGCCCGTGGCGCCGGCGGGCACAAGATGATCGTGATCCCCAAGCACGACATCGTGCTGGTGCACCGCGTCGACACCGACATCAAGGGGCGCGAGGTGAAGACGCATCAGTTCGCGGCCCTGATCGATCTCGTGCTCGCGGCCCGTCTCGGCCGGGGCTGGTAGAGGAAAGGAGACTGAACGCATGGCGACGCTGCTGACCGAACGCGGCCGCTTCGAGGCGGGCCGCAGCGACGGCGAAAGCTTGTGGCTTTCGTCCGCCGCGCTCAATGAGGCGACCGGATGGGAGCTGAAGACGGAAGGCTTCTGTCGCGACGAGATCTGCGTGCCGCTCCCATCAGGCCGCGAGGCGGAGTTCAGGCGCGGCGGCGAGGTCGACGCGGCGAAGCTGTTTCGCCATGCCGGCCAGCCGATCGTCGCCAGCCGCGACAAGAGCGTCTGGTCGCTCGGCACCTCGGCCGGGATCCGCTCGAGCGCGCTCGAGAGTCTGGAGGCACCGGACATCGCGCTGCCCGATCTCGACGGCCGCATCCATCGGCTGTCGGATCAGCGCGGCAGGAAGGTCTTCCTGTCCACCTGGGCGTCCTGGTGAGGCTGTCGTTTTGACTTGCCCGTGTGGCAGCAACTGTACGACGAGCTCAAGGACCACGGCTTCATGGTGTTCGCGGTCGCGATGGACAGTCGCGGCGCCGAAGCGGCGAAGCCGTGGATCGACGCCGCGAAGTCGACCTATGTTTCGGTGATCGACGCCGAGCATCGGCTGGCTGACCTCTACAACATGGTCAATGTGCCGGAAGTGGTGTGGATCGACGAGACCGGCAAGGTCGTGCGCCCGACCGAGGTCGCGGGCAGCGGCGACTATTTCCGCAAGATGGATCGCCAGACCAAGCAGCTGCCCGAGGAAGGCAAGGTCATGCGCGAGACCATGCGCGCCCATTACATGAATGCGCTCCGCGACTGGGTGAAGAACGGGACGAAGAGCCCGTACGCGTTCGATGAAAAGGCGGCCCGCGCCCATGTCCGCCCGCAGTCGGAGGACGTGGCGATGGCGCATTGCTGGTTCAGGCTGGGCCAGCATCTGCACGACGCGGGGAAGGTCGAGGAGGCCGAGGCGTCGCTCGCCGAGGCGAGCCGCCTGCATCCGGAATCCTGGAACATCTGGCGCCAGATGGGCGACCTCAAGCTCAAGGGCCAGCCGAACCCGGACTTCTGGGCGCGCGTCGATACGCTCGGCGACAAGCGCTACTACGGCAAGATCGACATGCCGGGCATGCC
>CAZZLX010000711.1:0-2283 GCA_964655235.1 uncultured Rhizobium sp. | reverse complement strand
GAACGCTGCCACGAGAATGACGATCAGCGCGACGATCACCGTGTTCGGGATGCCGCTCTTCGTCTGCTACACGAAGGTCGACCAGCCGATCCAGCTCTACGCCGTGCGCCAGGAAGAGGGCTACAAGTACTACGCCGACTGCCGCTAGCGCTGGCGAAGGACGGTCGGAGAGAGCAGCGCCAGCGCCGCGGTGAGCCCGCCGAACGCACCGATCCACATCGTCGCCGAGACACCGATCAGCTCGGCTAGCGGCCCCGCGATCAGCGTGCCCACGGGCATCGCCAACCCGGTCGCGACATGGAAGGTGGCGCCGGCGCGACCGAGGACATCCGGCGGCAGCGCGCGCTGGCGAAGGCTGAGCGCGTGGATCAGGTATATGCTGAGGAACGCATCGCCGAGCAGCTGATGCGCCACCAGGCTCGGGATAGAGAGCGGACCCGCAGCCTCCGAAAGCGGAATCAGCAGAGCCGCAGCGCTGCCGAAAGCAAGTGTCGCAAACAACGTCGGCCCGAGGCCGAAGCGTCGGGCCATCGGCTCCGCCATCACGGCGCCGACGAACGACCCGATGCCACCGACGCTTATGATCAGCCCGACCGCGAGCGGCGAGAGCTCGAGACGCTCCAGCGCCAGGATCATGTAGAGCGCGTTGAAGAAGCCGCCGAACAGCATCATCAGCGTCTCGGCGGCGAGAAGGCGCGTCACCGCCGGCTCGTCGAGGCAGGCGCGGATACCGGCCTTCGCGTCGCCCAGGACGTTGCTCCGCTCCGCCACCGCGGGCGGCGCCTCGACGGCGCGGATCCGGCTCAGCATCAGCGCCGACGACAGGTACGAGGCGGCATCGACGATCACCGCGAAGGGCGCGGTCATCGCCTGGATCAGCATTCCGGCGAGTCCCGGCCCGACGCTCTCGGCGATCGAGTCCGTCGCCTCGAGCCTGGCATTCCCCTCGACCAGCCGGTCCTTTCCGACCAGCGCCGGGAGATACGCATTGTCGGCGATGCGGAACAGCGCGGTCGCGGCTCCGATCAGACCTGCGACCACGTAGAGCTGCGGCATCGAGAGCCAGCCGCTCCACGCCGCCAGCGGAATCGTCAGGATGAGACCTGCGCGTACCAGGTCGGTCGCGACCAGCAGCGGGCGCTTGCGATTGCGGTCGACAGGGCCGCCGGCGAGGAGGCCGACGACCACGCCCGGCGCCACACCGAGCGCCGCGAGGATCGCGATCTCGGTTGGCGTCGCGCCGATGGTCAGGATCGCGATCATCGGCAGCGCCGTGCGCGTGATGCGGCTGCCGAGCGCGCTCGACGCCTGCGCCGCCCACAGCTTCAGGAAATCAGAATGACGCCAGAGCCCGCCCGAGGGCCACACCCGCATGATCGCCCCCGGAGATCGCGCGCGCTCAATCGCCGATCACGCGTCTCGATGCAAGCCTATAGAGGCCGTGCCGGCGCCAGCTCGGCTTCCCGCGCGTCGATCGCGGCGCGGGTCGGCAACCCCGCCTGCGCGCCCGCCGTCGTGCAGGCGAGCGCCCCGGCGACGGAGGCGCGCCTAAGCGCGGTCGGCAGGTTGCGCCCCTCGTCGAGGCTGGCGGCGAGCACGCCGACGAAAGCGTCGCCGGCGCCGACCGTATCGACCACGCCGACCTTGAGCGCCTCGATCCGCACGGCGGTATCGATCGCGACCGCCAGCGCGCCCTCGGCGCCGAGGGTGACGATGACCGTGCCGGCATAGCGCCGGACGATCGCGCTGGCGATCGCCGCCGGCGTGCGCTCGGCCAGGTTCAGGTGTCCGGCGAGCGCGACCGCCTCGTGCTCGTTGACGACGAGGAGGCCGGTATCGGCGATCAGCCCGTGCGGCGGCATCAGCGCCGGCGCGAGATTGAGCATCACGCGCGCGCCGGACTTTCGGGCACGCGCGGCGAGACGCGCGGTCTCGGTCGGCGAGACTTCCATCTGAAGCACGACGGTGGTCGCCGGACCGAGCCTGGCATCGGGCACGTCGGCGGCCCGCGCCTCCAGGTTGGCGCCGCCGGCACCGAGGATCAGGTTCTCGCCCCTGGCGTCGATCGCGATGAAGGCAGCGCCCGTCGGCTGGCCCGACGCGGTGACGCCGGCAACGTCGACGCCTTCCGATGCCAGGCCCTGCTTCAGCGACTGGCCGAACGGATCGGATCCGACGCGCCCGACCATAGCCACCTTGGCGCCGGCACGCGATGCCGCGACCGCGCCCGGGCTTCCTCTCCGCGTCCCTCCTGGAGCAGGTCTTTGGCCCGCTGCCACGCCC
>CAZZLX010000710.1:0-2285 GCA_964655235.1 uncultured Rhizobium sp. | reverse complement strand
GATCCGGGGCTCCGTCGGCCTCGCCACCTACGCTCCCGGTGACGATGCCGACACGGTGGTCGCCCGCGCCGACCAGACCATGTACGAAAAGAAGCGCGCCCGCGGCGGCGCCCGCGCGCTCAAGCTGGTCAACTAGCCTCCCTCGCGACGAGGCTTCGGCCTCCCCGCCTCTTCGTGCTACGAAGCGGCGCCCTCGCGCTCGAGAGGGCGTGGAGGATCCAGATGCAAGTGACGGCGCCCGTCTCCTGGGGCGAGCTCATCGACAAGATCACCATCCTCGAGATCAAGCTCGAGAAGCTCGGCCCCGGGGCCCAGCGGGACAACGTGAAGCGCGAGCATGATGCGCTGGCGGCCGTGCGCGACCGCCTCGGCGCCGGCAGGCCCTGGCAGGCGGGCGCCGCCGAGCTCAAGGCGATCAACCTGATCCTCTGGCAGGTCGAGGACGACATCCGCGACTGCGAACGTGACAAGGACTTCGGCCCGCGCTTCATCGAGCTCGCCCGCTCGGTCTACCGGACCAACGACCGGCGCGCGGCCGAGAAGCGCCGTCTGAACGAAGCGATGGGATCCGAGTTAGTCGAGGAGAAGCTCTACAAGCCCTACGACTGAGGCACGTCGCCGCGCGCGAGCTGCTCGCGGACGCCCTCGAAATGCGTGACGATCGCCTGGACCCGGGCTGCATCCAGCTTCGGCCCCTCGAAGGCGAGATGGCGATAGAGCCCGCCGGTGAGCCATTTGGACGCGAAGTAGAGGATGTCGTCGACCTTGACGCGCTCCAGCGCGAGGTCCGCCTGCACCGCCTTCGACGAGCCCTCGTCGTGATGGCCCGCCGCTGAAGCCACCACCCAGACCGACCACCCCCGCATGCGGGCGGTGAAGCAGTAGTCGGCATCAGAGGCGAGGAAGCGCATGTTCGGGTCCAGAAGCCCGATTTCGCGCACCATCTCGGCGCGCAGCATCAGGCAGCCGCCGCCGGCCCAATGCACCTCACGGTCCTCGCGGAAGCTCTCGCGCGGACCGTTCAGGTAGAAGCCCAGCGGAAACGCCTCGGTGGCGCCGGCGAAGTCGACATGGCCGGGCTGCGAGGTCGAGAGCTGCAGCGGGCTCGCGATGCCACAGCGCGGGTTCGCATCCATGAAGGAGGCCAGCCGCTCGACCGCGTCATCGGCCAGGTACATGTCCTGGTTCATGAACATGTAGTACGGGCTCGGCGATGCGAGGCTGCGCTTCAACCCGTCGTTCACCGCGACGGTGAAGTAGCGGTTGGTCACGTTGTTGTCGATGACGACGGGCTCTACGGCTCGCGTCTGCCGCGCGAGATGCGCGAGGCAGCGGTCGAGCTTGTCGCGATGACGGAAGAAAGGAATGACGACCGGGATCATGCCGGCGAAGCGACCCCAGCGGTATGAAAGCGCTGCCTTGGAGAACCAGCCGTCCGACTAGCGCAGCGTTCCCTGCA
The DNA here is from genome assembly GCA_964655235.1 of uncultured Rhizobium sp. Classification (GTDB taxonomy): domain Bacteria; phylum Pseudomonadota; class Alphaproteobacteria; order SHVZ01; family SHVZ01; genus SHVZ01. The sequence goes on along the minus strand of CAZZLX010000710.1, from coordinate 826 downwards.
GGCTCGCTACCTGGACGCCCGCGGCCGGCATCAGCCAGGGCTTGTCGCTCATCTTGGCTGCGAACCTGGCGCCCTTCTCCGGCTCGATCACGACCCGATAGTAGGTCTCGCCATGCACGTCGACCTTCACCACCTTGGCGCCGGCATGAAGCTTCGCCAAACGACCGGCCATCTCCGGTCCCTTGAAGCTGCCGAGGACCATCAGGTAGCGGCCTTCATAGGCGGCGCGGACAGCGTCGCGGCGGGCATGGGCGTCGTCGGTACGGACCACGGCGGAGACGTCGGACTTCGGAGCCGGCATCGGCGCGACGGCGACCGGCGCCGACGGCACCAGCGCGGTCATCACCAGCTTGTTCGATTGCGGCGCCGACGCCACGGCCGGGGCGATCGTCGGCGCGGGCGGGGCGATGAGCGCGGTCGCGAGAACCGGCGTGGTCTCCGCCTTGGCCACGCCCGGCAGGGCCTTGGCGACATCGGCCAGATGCGCCGGCAACGCCATCGGCTCAACGGTATCGACCATCTTCGGCACCGGACCGAGGGCGACCTGGATGGCCCCGGTATCGTCGCCCCAGCTCTCCGGATCATCGCGGTCGGAGGCGAAGCGCATCGGCCGGGCGGCGGCGATCTTGGGCTCCGTGCCCCAGGCGGTGCAGACCTCGAGGTTCTGGGCCATGCGGAAGAGCTTGCAGTCCTGGTCAGCCACCGCCGAGAGGGCGTGGTCCGACAAGGTCTTGCCGCTGGCCAGGAAGGAGACGCCGTCGGCGGCGTAGGACATCAGCCCGAGGGCTGGAGGGATAGCGCCGCAACCGCCCAGCAGCGTCACGGC
>CAZZLX010000709.1:0-2289 GCA_964655235.1 uncultured Rhizobium sp. | reverse complement strand
AATAGAGGCTGTGGCTCGCCGCCATGAACAGGCGGTTACGGTAGCGGCCGCCGAAGCAGACGTTGGCGCAGCGCTCCGGCAGGTCGATATGGCCGATCGGCTGGCCTTCCGGCGAGAAGACGCGAACGCCGTCATGGCCCTCGCCCATGCCCCAGCCGCACCAGAGATTGCCGTCGACGTCGAGGCGGAAGCCGTCGGGCGAGCCGCCGACGCCGGCGTCGATGAACAGCTTGCCCTTGCCGAGCTTGGTGCCGTTGCCCGTGACCGGATACGAGCGGAGCGTCCGGTTCGGCATGTCGCGCGAGGCGACGACGTAGAGGATCTTCTCGTCGGGCGAGAAGGCGAGGCCGTTGGGGCCTGCGATGTCGTCGGCCATCATCGCGATCTTTCCGGTCTTGCCGTCGACGCGGTAGACCGCCGGCGTCACCTCGGACTCTGCCTTGTGGCCCTCGTAGTATCCGAGGATCCCGTAGGGCGGATCGGTGAACCAGATCGCGCCGTCCGATGCCACGACCACGTCGTTCGGCGAGTTGAGCAGCTTGCCGTTGTAGGAGTCGGCGATGACGGTGATCGAGCCGTCGTACTCGGTGCGGGTCACGCGGCGTGCGTCGTGCTCGCAGGTGATAAGTCGTCCTTGGCGGTCGCGGGTATGGCCGTTGGCGTTGTTGGACGGCTTGCGGAAGATCGAGACCTGGCCGGTCTCCTCGTCCCAGCGGAGGATCCGGTTGTTTGGGATGTCGCTCCAGAGGAGGTAGCGGCCGTCGCCGAAATAAACCGGCCCTTCCGACCAGCGGCAGCCGGTATAGAGGCGCTCGACCGAGGCCAGCGCCAGCTTGTACTTGGCGAATGACGGATCCAGCACGCGAACGGCCGGATCGGGATAGCGCTCGCTCGGCTGCCACATCTTCGTGTCTCCTGGAATTCCGCGGGATCTAGCGTGAGGCTTGCAAGGAAGGACGGATCGGGCGGACTCTCGCCCGACCCCATCATCATCGGATATCTCCATGGATCAAGTCACGCTCGGCCGGACCGGCCTCAAGGTCGGCGTCGCCGGCCTAGGCTGCGGCGGCTTCAGCCGGCTCGGCCTCGCCACCGGCAAGACCGAGAAGGAAGCCGTGGCGCTGGTGAAGCGCGCGGTCGAGCTCGGCGTCACCCTGTTCGACACCGCCGCCGCCTATGGCACCGAGGGTGTGGTCGGCGAGGGCCTGGAGGGCGTCCGCGACAAGGTGGTCATCACCACCAAGTCGATGATCGTCGAGGGCAAGGAGCGCCGGACGCCACAGGACGTCGTGAGCAGCCTGGAGAAGTCGCTGAAGCTCCTGCGCACCGACCATGTCGATGTCTTCCAGCTGCATGGCGTGCGCCCGGCCGACTACGACTGGGCGGTCTCGAGCATCCTGCCGCTGCTCAAGCGCGAGCAGGAGAAGGGAAAGTTCCGCTTCCTCGGCATCACCGAGGGTGCCGTCTCCGACACCAGGGCCGAGATGCTGTCGCGAGCGGTTCAGGATGATCACTGGGACACGATGATGCTCGCGTTCCACATGATGCATCAGAACGCGCGGAAGGTGGTCCTGCCTGCAACTCAGAAGAAGAAGATCGGGACGCTGGTTATGTTCGCGGTTCGCAATATCTTCGCCAAGCCCGAGCGTGTGGCGAAAGCGATGCAGGACCTCGCGGCTTCCGGCCAGGTGCCGAAGGCGCTGGCCGACGATCCGAACCCGCTTGGGTTCCTGATCCATGAGGGCGGAGCCAAGAACCTTACCGATGCCGCCTATCGCTTCGCCCGCTACGAGCCGGGCAACGATGTGGTTCTGTTCGGTACGGGTGACGCCCACCACATGGAGGCGAACATCGCCTCGCTCAACCGCCCGCCCCTGCCGGCGGCCGACCGCCAGAAGCTGGTTGACCTGTTCAGCCACCTGATCGGCGTCGGCCTCGAAGGGTCCGGCGCGCCGGCGCCGCAGCGCTAGGCCAGCGCCCGCTCCAGCACGCGGGCGATGTGCACGGCCTCGCGGCCGGCACCGTCCGCGATCTGGTGGCGGCAGGAGGTGCCGTCGGCGACGACGAGGGCCTCGGCGTCGCCCTTGCGGATCGCCGGCAACAGCGCCAGCTCGGCCATCTTCATCGAAACGTCGTAGTGCTTGGCCTCGTAGCCGAAGGCGCCGGCCATGCCGCAGCAGCTGGACTCGATCGGCTGCACGTCGAGGCCGGGGATCTGCTTCAGCAGCGCTACGGTCGGCTTGAAGGCATCGAAGGCCTTCTGGTGGCAATGGCCGTGGACCATCGCCT
>CAZZLX010000708.1:0-2295 GCA_964655235.1 uncultured Rhizobium sp. | reverse complement strand
TGAGCTCGATCGGCTCGTCGTCGCGCAAATCCTCGACGATCACCGCGAACTCGTCGCCGCCGAGCCTCGCCACCGTGTCTCCGTGGCGCACGATGCCGAGGAAGCGGCGCGCAAGCACCTTCAGGAGCTCGTCGCCGGCGCGATGGCCGAGGCTGTCGTTGACGAACTTGAACTGGTTCGCGTTGACGTAGAGCAGAGCCAGCTTGTTGCCCGAGAGCCGGCAGCGCTCGATCGCCTGCGTCAGCCGCGCCTGAAACAGCCAGCGGTTCGGCAGCTGGGTGAGCGCGTCGTAGTTGGCCTGGTGGCGGATCCGCTCCTCGTCCTGCTTGCGGCGCGTGATGTCGCTGAACACGCCGACGAAGTTGACGATGCACCCGCCCGCGTCGCGGACGGCGGCGAAGTTGAGCCATTCGACATAGAGCTCGCTGTTCTTGCGGCGGTTCCAGACCTCGCCCTGCCAATGCCCGGTGGTCGTCAGAATCGCCGACATCGCTTCGTAGAAGCCCGGCTCATGCCGGCCGGAGGACAGGATTCGCGGCGTCTGCCCGACGACGTCCTCTTCGCGATATCCCGTGATGATGGTGAAGGCGTGGTTGACCTTCTGGATGCGCTGGTTCGGATCTGTGACGATGATGGCCTCGCTCGCGGTCTCGAACACGGTCGAGGCGAGGCGGAGCTGCTCCTCGACCGAGCGACGCTCGGTCAGGTCCCGGCCGACCGCCTGGGCACGGTCGCCGACCGGCATCAGGGTCCATGAGAGCGAGCGATAGCCGCCGTCCTTGACGCGGCAGCGCGCGGCGAAGTCGACCATCGGCAGGCCCTGGCCCAGCTTGGTGAACTCGACCGTGGCGGCGAGAGCGTCTTCGGGGTGGAAGAGATCGAACAGGGGACGTCCCGCCAGCTCGGCCTCGCCGTAACCGAGAACACGCTCGAAGGCCGGGTTGGTTCGCTCGATCCGTCCGTCCCGGCCGGCGATGCAGAGCACGTCGTTGGCGAGATGGAACACCCGGTCGCGTTGCTCTTCGGCGCGCTTGCGCCGCGTGATATCAGTCACCTTGCCTTCGAAGCAGACGAGCCACCCGTCGCGGTCGCGCACAACATGGGCGCTTTCCGACACCCAGATGACCGTGCCGTCGCGGCGCAGCACCTGGCTCTCGAAGTTCTCGACCTTGCCATCGGCCGCGACCGCCTCCATGAACTCGCGGCGGCGATGCTCGATCACGTAGAGACCGGATCCGACGTTGAGGTCGGAGGCGGCCAGCGCGGCGGCGGACTCGAATCCGAGAAGGCGAGCGAAGGCGGAGTTGGCGCGCAGCACGCGTCCATCGGACGTCGTCTGGTAGAGGCCGTCGGCCGAATGCTCGAACAGAGAGCGGTAGCTCGACTCGGCCTCGGCCAGGCTTCGCACCGCTTCGCTGGTTTGGCGCCAATGCGCCGGCAGGAGGACGAAGGAGGTAACGATCAGCGCGACCGCCCCGAGTTCGACGGCGTGCGGATCGATCCATTCGGCGATGATCATCCGCGTGCTCTCGATCGACACGGCGACCAGCAGAAAGGCGGCTGCGAGCAGCAGAAGCATGGGCAGGCGCAGCCTTGGCAGGTCGCGCACGAAATGGAGGCCGATGACGGCAATGGCGGCAATCGCCAGCCAGCCGGCGGCGATTCCGACCTCCATCCAAAGGCTACCCAAACCCATCGGCACTCCCGGCTCGCCCGGGATCCAGGCGAGGTTGCGTGATGCCGACTATGTAAAATGAAGGTTGAAGATTGGTTAATGCATATAGGGGCGGCTCACCAGCCGCCCCGGATCTTTTACCGCATAGTCGGGATGTTGAAGTCCGCGCCGGCGCGGATGCCGGTCGGCCAGCGCTGCGTCATGGTCTTGAGGCGCGTGAAGAATCGCACACCTTCCGGTCCGTGCATGTGGTGGTCGCCGAACAGCGAACGCTTCCAGCCGCCGAAGGAATGGAAGGCGAGCGGCACCGGAATCGGCACGTTGACGCCGACCATGCCGATCTTGACCGAGTTGCAGAAGTCGCGGGCGGCGTCGCCGTCGCGGGTGAAGATCGCGGCGCCGTTGCCGAACTCGTGGCGGTTCACGAGGTCGACCGCGGTCTTGTAGTCGGGCGAGCGCACGACCGAGAGCACCGGCCCGAAGATTTCCTCCTTGTAGATCGTCATGTCCGGCTTCACCTGGTCGAACAGGGTGCCGCCGACGAAGAAGCCGTTCTCGTAGCCCTGCAGCTTGAGGCCGCGGCCGTCGACGACGAGCTTCGCGCCCTCGGAGACGCCGCG
>CAZZLX010000707.1:0-2296 GCA_964655235.1 uncultured Rhizobium sp. | reverse complement strand
CATGTCGAGGTTGTCTTCCATGGGATCGGTACCCTGGAAGTGGAAGAGGAGACCGAGACGGCCGTCCTTCTTCGCCTGGCGCATGTCCTGCACATTGAAGACCTGCGTCAGCTTTCCGGCGTTGCCCGAGTTCCGCGCAATGAAGGCCTTCCAGGCAGCGACGCTCCGCATGGTGACGTCGATCCCGTCGAGCGCGCCTACGGAAGGTGCGGCGACGGTCACCCCGCCTTCGATGTACCAGTCGGTAAATTTCTGCCCTCGCAGCAGCGGACAGACCGCGTCGATAACGATGGCATCTTGATGCAGCTTAGCGGCGTCGACGGCCATTTCAGCTACCCCAGACCTGCTCATAGACGCGCAGCCAGTTCTCGCCGAGCACCTTCTTCGTGTCCTCCGCCGAGAAGCCGCGTTCGATCAACCGCTGGGTCAGCTGCTGCAGCGTCCGCGGCGTCTCGATCCCGGCAGGATACTTGTGCGGCGGCGGCGGGTAGGTGCCGGGCCGCCACTTGCCGCTGGCGATCCAGGAATCATAGAAGGCCTTCGCCTGATCGTCCGGCATGACCATGTACTGACCGCTGTAGTAGTCGATCCCGAGGCCGACATGGTCGATGCCGACCAGGTCGGAGGTAAAGGCGATGTGGTCGATGAACTGATCCAGGGTCGGCGCGGGACTATCGGCGACGAAGCCCGGGAATCCGACCATTCCGATGACTCCCCCCTGGGCTGCGAGCGCCGTCATTAGGTCATCGGGCAGGTTGCGGGGGGAGTTCTTCACGGCACGCGGATTGCCGTGGCTGCAGATCACCGGCCGCTCGGAGATCTCGAGCGCATCGAAGCTGGTCCTGACGCCCGTATGCGCCACGTCGACGATGACCCGCGCCTCGTTCAGCTTCTTGACCATCTCGACGCCGAAATACGAGAGGCCGGTGTCCTGGCGCTCGTCGGCCCCGTCGCCGACGCGATTTCGGATGTTGTAGCAGAGCTGCATGATGCCGACGCCGAGGTCCTTGTAGGCATGGACCATGTCGAGGTTGTCTTCCATGGGATCGGTACCCTGGAAGTGGAAGAGCAGGCCGAGCCGGCCATCCCTCTTCGCCTGCCGCATCTCCGCCACGCTGGAGACCTGGGTCACCCGGCCGGCATTCCCCGAATTCCGGGCGATGAAGGATTTCCAGGCGGCGATGCTCCGCATGGTGACGTCGATGCCGTCCATCGCGCCCACCGTCGGGACCGCGATGGTGACTCCGCCCTCGGCGTACCAGTCGGTGTATTTCTGGCCAGTGAGCAACGGGCAGACGGCATCGATGACGATCGCTTCCCGGTGCAACTTTTCTGCATCGACAGCCATCGTTTCTCCCTTTCCGCCAAGGCGGTTGACCCGCCGCCGGCCGGTGTTTGATGATTGGAAACTCAGCTCCGCAAGCGGCCCCAAAGCTAGGCCGGCTGCCGGTGACTCAGCAAGTGTGGCTGAACGCACGGTGCGAAACGAAGACGACGCCAACAACCGAAGACAGGAGGCTTGGAGCAACATGAGGAAGACAGGGCTCATCCCGCTGGCCGCCGCCGCGATCACGGCACTCGCCGTGGCCGGACCGGCCGCCGCACAGAAGACGATCAAGTACATTCCCGATGCCGATCTCAAGGTCCTGGACCCGCTGTTCACGACCATCGGCACGACCCAGACCCACGGCTACATGGTCTACGACATGCTGTTCGCGCCGAACAGCAAGTGGGAATACAAGCCGCAGATGGTCGACAGCCATCAGGTGAGCGCCGACGGCCTCACCTGGACCTTCAAGCTGCGCCCGGGCATGACCTTCCATGACGGATCGCCGGTGCAGGCGAAGGACGTCGTCGCCTCGATGTCGCGCTGGGCGGCGAAGAACACTCTCGGCCGCACCATGGTGACGCGCATCGCCGAGACCAAGGCGGTCAGCGCCGACACCTTCGAAATCAAGCTCAAGACGCCGTTCGCGCCGATGCTCGCCGTTCTCGGCACCTCGGCGAACCCGCTGTTCATCATGCGCGAGCAGGAAGCGCGCATCGATCCCAACACCGCGGTCACGACGATGATCGGCTCCGGCCCCTTCACCTTCGACGTCAAGGACTGGAATCCCGGCCACAACGTCATCTATCGCAAGTTCGCCGGCTACAAGCCGCGCAGCGAGGCGCCGGATGGCGTCGCCGGCGCGAAGATCGTCAAGGTCGACGCGGTCGAATGGATCTACATCCCCGACGCCAATACCCGCGTTCAGGCCGTGCTCAAGGGCGAGGCCGACGCGAGCGAGGTGATCCC
>CAZZLX010000706.1:0-2299 GCA_964655235.1 uncultured Rhizobium sp. | reverse complement strand
GCTGCTGCCCGGGCTGTTCCTGGCCCGGGTCGACGGCAAGTCGCCGGTCGAGTATCTGACCGGAGAGGCCGACAAGGACTTCGTGCGTCGCGTCGCGCGCCAGCTCCTCGATCAGGCCGTTGCCCGTCTCGCCCTCGTCGCCGACCGCTGGAAGCAGGAGCTCCGATGAGCCCGACCAAGATCGCCCATGTTCATGCGCGCCGGATCTGGGACTCGCGCGGCCGCCCGACCGTGGAGACCGAGATCCGCCTGGAAGGCGGCGCGATCGGCCGCGCGATCGCGCCGGCGGGCGCCTCGACCGGATCGGGGGAGGCCGTCGATTTGCGCGACGGCGGAACCAAATTCGGCGGCTACGACGTGACGCGGGCGGTAGCCCACGTCTCGGGCGAGATCGCGGCGGCGATCAAGGGCATGGATGCGATCGACCAGGCCGGCGTCGACGCACGCCTGATCGAGCGCGACGGCAACCAGAACAAGGGGCGGCTCGGCGGAAATGCGCTGATCGCGACCTCGATGGCGGTGGCACACGCCGCCGCCGCTGCTTCGGGGCAGCCACTCTGGAAGTATCTCGGCGGCTCAGGCCCGCTGCCGCTGCCGGAGATCCAGATCTTTGGCGGCGGGGCGCATGCCGGCCGCCGCGTCGATCTCCAGGACTTCATGGTGATCGCGATCGGCGCGACCGAGTTCGCCCAGGCGCTCGACTGGACCGCCGAGGTCTATCTTGCTGCCGGCAGGCTTATGAAGGACGCCGGCAAGCTCGCTGGCGTCGCCGACGAGGGCGGCTTCTGGCCGGTCTTCGACTCGAACGAGGAAGCGATCGAGACGCTGGTGCGCGCGATCGAGAAGGCCGGCTTCACGCCCGGCGTCGAGGTCGGGATCGCGCTCGACATCGCCGCCAGCGATTTCGGAAGGGACGGGCGCTACAAGCTGGCGAAGGACGGGCGCGAGCTCGACTCCGACGGCATCTCCGAGATGCTGCTTGGTTGGCTCGAGCGCTACCCGATCGTCTCGATCGAGGACCCGCTGGCCGAGGACGATCCGGAGGCCTTCGCCCGGTTCACCAAGTCTGCCGGACGGAAGGTACAGATCGTCGGTGACGACTTCGTCGTCACCAGTGCCGCGCGGATCGGCGAGGCGGCGCGGATCGGGGCCTGCAACACCGCGCTGATCAAGCCGAACCAGGCCGGCACGCTGACCGAGACCAGGGCCGCTTTCGACGAGTCCCGCCGCGTCGGCTACGGCGCGATCGTCTCGGCCCGCTCGGGCGAGACCGAGGACGTCACCATCGTCCACCTCGCCGTCGGCTGGGGCTGCCCGCAGCTCAAGGTGGGCTCGTTCACGCGCTCCGAGCGCATGGCGAAGTGGAACGAGGGGATCCGCTTGGGCGAGGCGATCGGCGGCAGGCTGCCGCCGCCGAGCAGCTTCGCCTGGGGTCGATAGGGCGGCGGGCCGCTAGGCGGCGATCTTCTCGAGCAGCTTCCGCTTCAGCGGCATCTGCGCCATGCGCTTGACGTGGTCGACCACGTCCGCGCCGAACTTGCGCTGGACCAGTTTCAGGTAGCTGTCGCTGGTGAAGTACTGCTGCCAGGCGTGGTCGCGGAAGGCCAGGATCTCGGCCGCGGTCAGGTGCTTGGTGCGCAGCGGCTTCGACTCGTAGCCGTGCTGCGAGAAGTGGTGCCACTTCTCAGGCAGCTCCAGCTTGGACTCGACCGCCATGCGATAGAGCGGCGATCCCGGATAGGCCATCGCCGAATAGAAGTTCCCGAACTCGCAGTTGAGCGCGAGCGCCATGTCGAGCGTCTCCTGCATGCGCTCGTGCGTGTCGTCCGGGAGGCCGAAGATGTAATTGCCAAGCACATGGATGCCGGCGTCCTGGATGCGGTGCACGGTGTCGGCGATATCGTTCTGGTCGTACTTCTTGGCCGCTCCGTCGCGGACGTCGGCCGACGCGCTCTCGATGCCGAGGCAGAGCCAGCGGAATCCCGCCTTGCGCAGCTTGTCGAGGAACTGGTCCTGCACGGTGTCGACGCGGGCATAAGCCCAGATGTTGAGGTCGTAGCCGCGCTCGATCAGCAGGTCCGAGATGCCGAGCACGTGGCGCTTGTTGAGCACGAACATCTCGTCGACGAACTTGATGTTCTTGACGCCGTAGTTGGAGACGAGGTGATCGATCTCCTTCACCACGACCTCGGGGCTCCACATGCGGTAGGAGGACTTCCCGAAAGGCGCGTTGATGCAGCAGAACGAGCACTTGTAGGGGCAGCCGTAGGCAGAGTACCTTTGCGAGTGACGTTAGCGG
>CAZZLX010000705.1:0-2301 GCA_964655235.1 uncultured Rhizobium sp. | reverse complement strand
TGCACGCCCTCGCCATGCCGGCGGGACGCACGGTCAGGTCGGTCTACGAGAGCCTGCGCGACCAGCTGCTCTCCGAGCTCAAGGCGGCGATGCCGGTCGACATCGTGGCGCTGGCGCTCCACGGCGCCATGGCCGCCGACGGCTACGACGACTGCGAAGGCGACATCGTCGAGCGGGTTCGCAAGATCGTCGGGCCCAAGGTTGCGGTCGGCATCGAGATCGACCCGCACTGCCACCTGACCGACCAGATGGTGCGGAACACCGACGCCATCGTGATCATGAAGGAGTATCCGCACACGGACTTCCTCGAGCGCGGCGACGAGCTGCTCGACATCCTGATCAGGACCGCGCGCGGCGAGGTGAAGCCGGTGTCCAGTGTCTACGACTGCCGGATGCTGGTGCCGTTCCGTCCGACGCGCCAGCCGGCCCGCGGCCTCGTCGACAAGATCAAGGCGATGGAAGGCAAGGACAGGATCCTCTCGATCTCGCTGGTCCATGGCTTCCCATATGGCGACGTCGAGGATCTCGGCAGCAAGGTCCTCGTCGTCACCGACGACAACAAGGCCCATGGCGACAAGGTCGCCGCCGAGCTCGGCCGCGAGATCTGGGAGAAGCGCGACGCACTAACCACCAAGCTGCTCACACCCGACGAGGCCCTCGACGAAGCGCTCAAGATCAAGGAGAGCCCGGTCGTCATCGCCGATCCGGCCGACAACGCCGGCGGCGGCGCGCCGTCGGACTCCACCTACTTCGTCCATCTCATGCGCAAGCGCGGCATGAAGAACATCGCCAACGCGCCGATCTGGGACCCGGGCGCGGTGAAGCTGTGCTTCGCAGCTGGCCTCGGCGGCACGCTCGACCTCCGCTTCGGCGGCAAGGTCGGGCTGACTTCGGGCGAGCCGGTCGATGCCAAGGTCAAGGTCATCGGCCTCGTCCGCGGCTTCAAGCAGCCCTTCGGCGATGCCTTCTTCGACATGGGCGACATGGCCGGGATCGACGTCGACGGGATCGGCGTCGTGCTGTCGTCGAACCGCGTCCAGGCCTATCACCCGGACCTGTTCCGCGCGGTCGGGATCGACCCGCTGAAGACGCACATCCTCGTGGTCAAGTCGACCAACCACTTCGTCTCCGGCTTCGGGCCGGTGGCCAAGCAGATCCTCTATTCGGATGGTCCGGGCGCGCTCGCCGGCGATCCGCGTCGCATCACCTACACCAAGCGCAAGAAGCCGATGTGGCCCTTCGAGGCCGATCCCTGGAGTACCAAATGAGCAAGCCCCCCTCCCGTTCGAACGAGAACGTCTATCAGCGCCTCGGTCTGCGCACGATCGTCAATGCCTCGGGTCCCTCGACCCGTCTCACCGGCGGCATCATGCGCCCGGAGGTCGCCGAGGCGATGGCCGAGGCATCGCAGTGGTGCGTGGACCTGGCCGAGCTTCAGGGCCGCGCCAGCGAAGTGATCTCGGAGGCGACCGGTGCGGAAGCCGGCTACGTGACCGCGGGCGCGTCGGCCGCGCTGATGCTGGCCTCAGCCGCCTGCCTCGCCGGCCTCGACCCGGCGAAGATGAACCGGCTGCCCGATACGACCGGGATGCCGAACGAGGTCGTGATGGCCCGCAGCCACCGCAACATGTATGACCACGCCGTCGCCCAGGCGGGCGCCAAGCTGATCGAGGTCGGCATCCCCGACCGCTTCTCCGGCGCCGGCGTGCGCGACGCGCAGGTCTGGGAGTACGACGCGGCGATCACCGACAAGACAGCCGCCGTGCTCTGGGTCGCGCAGGCCCACAGCGAGCCGACCCTGAAGGAGATCGTGGCGCTCGCCCATCGCCGAGGCGTGCCGGTGATTGTCGATGCCGCGGGCCAGCTGCCGCCGGCCGAGAACCTGAAGAAGTTCATCGCCGAGGGTGCCGATCTCGTCGCCTTCTCCGGCGGCAAGGCGATCGGCGGGCCGCAGGCCTCCGGAATCCTCTGCGGCCGGCGCGACCTGGTCCAGTCTGCCGCGCTCCAGCAACTCGATCACGACACCTACTTCGAGCAGTGGAGCCCGCCCGCCTCGCTGTTCGACAAGCACAAGCTGGTCGGCTTCCCGGCGAGCGGCATCGGTCGCGCGTCGAAGTGCGGCAAGGAGGAAATCGTCGGACTGCTGACCGCACTCAAGTTCTTCCTCGACGAAAACTCCGACGAGCGTCACGCCCGCTACCTCAAGCTCTGCAAGGAAGTCGCCGACGGCCTCAAGGGCGTGAAGGGGGCCACGGTCACGCTCGTCGACAAGAAGTACAAGGGCGCGCCGGCGGTGGAGCT
>CAZZLX010000704.1:0-2305 GCA_964655235.1 uncultured Rhizobium sp. | reverse complement strand
TCACCGCGACCCGATGCGCGACCTTGGCCACGACGCCGAGGTCGTGGCTGATCAGCAGCATCGCCAAGCCGAGCCGCTGCTGCAGGTCGCGGATCAGCGCCAGGATCTGAGCCTGGATGGTGACGTCGAGCGCGGTAGTCGGCTCGTCGGCGATCAGGATGTCAGGCTCGTTGGCCAAGGCCATCGCGATCATCACGCGCTGGCGCTGGCCGCCGGAAAGCTGGTGCGGGAAGGAATCGAGGCGGCGCTCGCCGTCGACGATGCCGACCAGGTGAAGGAGCTCAACGATGCGGGCGCGGGCGGCGGCGCCGGTCATGCCCTTGTGGAGGGCGAGGATCTCTCCGATCTGCCGCTCGACCGTGTGCAGCGGGTTGAGCGAGGTCATCGGCTCCTGGAACACCATCGAGATGCGGTCGCCGCGGATGCGCCGAAGCACGTCCGGCCGAGCGCCCATCAGCTCCTGACCGGCGAAGCGGACCGAGCCGCCGGGATGGGAGGCGACCGGGTAGGGCAGCAGCTGGAGGACCGAGAGCGCTGTCACCGACTTGCCGGAGCCGGACTCGCCGACCAGTGCTAAGGTCTCGCCCTTGTCGAGCGTGAAGGAGACGCGCTTCACCGCCTCGACGGTCGCGACCTGCGTGCGGAAGGTGACCGAGAGGTCTTTGACTTCGAGGAGTGCCGTCATGCGACGTTCTTCCTCGGATCGAAGGCGTCGCGCACGGCCTCGCCGACGAAGATCAGCAGGCTCAGCATCGTCGCCAGCACCAGGAAGCCGGTGAGCCCCAGCCAGGGAGCCTGCAGGTTGTTCTTGCCCTGGGCCAGGAGCTCGCCCAGCGACGGCGATCCCGGCGGCAGGCCGAAGCCAAGGAAGTCGAGAGAGGTCAGGGTCGTGATCGAGCCGTTCAGGATGAACGGCATGAAGGTGATCGTCGCCACCATCGCGTTCGGCAGCACGTGGCGATAGATGATCTTGACCGGCGAGAGGCCGAGCGCGCGTGCGGCGCGGACGTAGTCGAAGTTGCGGGCGCGCAGGAACTCGGCGCGGACGACGCCGACCAGAGACATCCACGAGAACATCAGCATCAGGCCCAGGAGCCACCAGAAGGTCGGCTCGACCACGGACGCCAGGATGATCAGCAGGTAGAGGACGGGCAGCCCGGACCAGATCTCCATGAAGCGCTGGAACAGGAGATCGGTCATGCCACCGAAATAGCCCTGCACGGCGCCGGCGGCGACGCCGACGGCCGAGGAAAAGAGGGTGAGCACGAGGCCGAACAGCACCGAGACGCGGAAGCCGTAGATCAGGCGGGCCAGCACGTCGCGGGCCTGATCGTCGGTGCCGAGCCAGGTGCGGCTCGACGGCGGCGCCGGTGCCGGCCGGCCGAGGTCCTTGATCACCGTGTCGTAGCGATAGGGGATCACGGGCCAGAGCATCCAGCCCTTCTCGTTGATCAGCTTCACGACCTCCGGGTCGTGGTAGTCGGCCTCGGTCGGAAACTCGCCGCCGAAGGTGGTTTCGGGATAGGCCACAAGTACCGGCGAATAGAACGCGCCGTCGTAGCGGACCAGGATCGGCCGGTCGTTGGCGATGAACTCGGCGAAGAGGCTCACGCCGAACAGCAGCATGAAGATCCATAGCGACCAGAAGCCGCGGCGATTGGCGCGGAAATTGTGAAGCCTCCGCCGGGTCAAGGGCGTGATCTTCATGCCGAGGACGCGCGATGCCGCTGCGGCCGTCATCCTTCGCGCCTTCCGAAGTCGATTCGGGGGTCGACCACGACGTAGGCGAGGTCGCCGATCAGGTTCATCACCAGGCCGAGAAGCGTGAAGACGTAGAGCGTTCCGAACATGATCGGGTAGTCGCGGTTGAGCGCCGCCTCGAAGCCCAGGAGGCCGAGCCCGTCGAGCGAGAAGATGACCTCGATCAGCAGCGAGCTCGTGAACAGGATGCCGATGAAGGCGCTGGGAAAGCCCGCGACCACGATCAGCATCGCGTTCCGGAAGACGTGGCCGTAGAGGACGCGGCGCTCGGGCAGCCCCTTTGCGCGCGCGGTCACCACGTACTGCTTGTTGATCTCTTCCAGGAACGAGTTCTTGGTCAGCATGGCGAGGCTGGCGAAGGCGCCGATCACCAGCGCCGTGATCGGCAGCACCAGGTGCCAGAAGTAGTCGAGGATGCGCGCCGGCCAGGCGAGCTCGGCCCAGTTGTCGGAGACCAGGCCGCGCAGCGGGAACAGGCTGAAGTAGCTTCCGCCGGCGAACAGCACGACCAGCAGGACCGCGAAGAGGAAGCTCGGGATCGCGT
>CAZZLX010000703.1:0-2316 GCA_964655235.1 uncultured Rhizobium sp. | reverse complement strand
GACGCCCGACTGCAGCAGCGCCTTGGTCACGGCGAGGATGCCCTCGCCGTGGAATTCGTCACCGTCCCCGAGGCGCAGCTTTTCGGCCTCCTTCTTGAACGACCGTTCGGCCACCGGCGGATCCTTCGGGATGCGTGAGACTCGGGCAGATTCTTGAGTACCGGCGAGGGGCCGTCAAGGACGGCTCCGCCAGCGAAAGTTGCAGTCCTCGCCCTTGCCGGGGCCCCACATCTGGCACAGAGTGCCGCCGGGCATGCAGGGATCCTCGCGACTCATCAGCCGGCTGATCTTGACGCTGTTCGTTCTCTGGACAGTGGCGACGATCCTGTTCCTGATCTTCAGGTTGATGCCGGGAAGCCCGCTCGCCGCCTTCGTCAGCCCCACCTTCACGCCTGAGCAGGCGGACTCGCTCCGGCGTCAGTTCGGCCTCGATAAGTCCCTGCTCGACCAGTACCTGCTGTTCATCGGCAACCTGCTGCAGGGCAATCTCGGCGAATCCTTCTTCTACAAGCGCCCGGTCGGCGAGGTGGTGATGACCGCCTTCGCCAACACGATTGCGCTGACCATGGGCTCGCTGGTCTTGGCCTATGTCTTCGGCGTGCTGATGGGGGCGATGTTCGCCTGGAAGCGCGGCACCGTCGTCGAAGGTGTCGGCATAGCGATCGTGCTGGTGACGCGCGCGGCGCCCGAGTTCTGGCTTGGTATGGTGCTCTTGGCCATCTTCAGCTTCGGCCTCGGGTGGTTTCCGGGCGGCGGCGCCAACTCGGCCGGCACGACCTTCGCGAGCGACTGGGCGCGGATCTTCTCGCTCGACTTTCTCCGCCACCTGATTTTGCCGGCAATCGCGCTCGCGCTCTATCTCCAGGGATTGCCGCTGCTGCTGATGCGCACGAACATGCTCGAGGTGATGCAGGAAGACTTCGTCACCATGGCGCGCATGAAGGGGCTCTCGACCTGGGCGATCGTGATCCGTCATGCGGCTCGCAACGCGCTGCTGCCGGTTGCGACCGCCTTCGCGCTCGGCATCGGCCAGTCGGTCGGCGGCAATGTCGTGGTCGAGACCGTGTTCAGCTGGCCCGGCCTCGGGCGGATGCTGGTCGAGGCGGTCGCCTCCAGCGACTATCCCTTGGCGCAGGGCGCCTTCCTCATGATCACCACGGTACTGGTGACGATGAACTTCGTCGCCGACCTGCTCTACAGCCTGCTCGATCCCCGGATCGCCCATGCCGGCCACCGCTGAAGCCGGCGCGAGACGGACTGGCGGCGGCCTGCTCGCGGGCCTCGGTCGCTTCTTGACGCTGGTCCGGCGCGATCCCTTCGCGACCGCCGGCATCCTCATCTACACGATGTTCCTGTTCGTCGCGGTCTTCGCCGACCAGCTCGCGACCCACGATCCGAACCAGATTCTCTACCGAGCCAATGGCCGTGTCGCTTCGAACCAGCCGCCCTTCGGGGCTTTCATCCTGGGCACGACCAACCTCGGCCGCGACATCTACTCGCAGCTGATCTACGGCGCCCGCAGCGCGCTGTTGGTCGGGGTGAGCGCCGCCTTCGCCGTCGTGCTGATCGGAACGCTGGTTGGGCTCGTCGCCGGCTTCTTCAGAGGGGCGGTCGACATGGTCCTGATGCGGGTCGCCGACGTGGCACTCGGCATCCCGTTCCTGCCTTTCGTGATCGTGCTGGCGAGCTTCCGCGAGCCCAGCGTCTGGAACGTCGTGATCGGCATGGCGCTCGTGGTCTGGCCCTCGACCTCGCGCGTGATCCGAAGCCAGGTGCTGTCCTTACGCGAACGCACCTTCGTCGAGGCGGCGCGCGTGACGGGATCGAGCCAGGCCCGAATCCTGTTCGTTCATATCGCGCCGAACGTGCTGCCGCTCTCCTTCGTCTATGGCTCGATCGCGGTCGGCTGGGCGATCCTGACCGAGGCCAGCGTCAGCTTCCTGGGCTTCGGGCCGACCGACACCGCCTCATGGGGCTCAATGCTGCAGCAGGCCTATGCGGCACAGGCACTTTCGCGCGGCTGGTACCACTGGTTCGTGCCGCCGGGCATCTGCATCATCCTCGTCGTCGTCGCCGGTTTCTTCGTCAGCCGCGGCTTCGAGGAAGTTCTGTTCCCGAAGCTGAGCGACTGACCAGATGTCCGTCCTCTCTGTCCAGGACCTGAAGGTCCACTACCGGACCGACCGCGGTGTCGCCCAGGCGGTGCGCGGGGCCAGCTTCGAGGTACCGGAAGGGCAGGTGGTGGGCGTGGTCGGCGAGTCCGGCTGCGGCAAGACCACGCTCGCACGCGCGATCATGGGCGTGATGCCGAAGACC
>CAZZLX010000702.1:0-2318 GCA_964655235.1 uncultured Rhizobium sp. | reverse complement strand
TCATCGAGCGGGCGCCGCTGCCGCGCTCGAAGGGCACGGCGCGACCGAAGCTGGAGCTCTCGCCGTTCCAGCCGATCGAGCGCGACTTCGCCTTCGTCGTCGATACGAAGGTCACCGCCGATGCCGTCGTCCGGGCAGCCCGCGGCGCCGACAAGGCGCTGATCGCCGACGCACGGATCTTCGACCGCTACGTCGGGGACAAGGTGGAAGCCGGTAAGGCATCTCTGGCGCTTTCGGTGACGCTGCAGCCCAAGGAAGCGACCCTGACCGACGAGGCGATCGAGCAGGTGTCCGCGAAGATCGTCGCCGCCGTGCAGAAGGCGACGGGCGCGACGCTGCGGAGCTAGGAGCGTTTGACGGGATGGGGGCGGGCCGCACCGGTAGTACCGGGCGGCTCGCCGCTTTGCAGGTGCTGTACGAGCCGTCCCGCGAGCAGCGGGACGATCAGGATCGCGAACAGGGCGAGCAGCCTGAGCAGACCGGGGACACGAAGGAAGGCGAGACGACGCCGCATGGCAGACCTCCGGGAGCGATTTCTTCGCTCCCGTTTCCCGAGCAAGAACGGAGCCGCTGAGGCGTGGGCTTCACCACGGCTTGCAAGCTTCCGGACATGAATGGATTTCCGGCGCGGGTGCCGGCGGCGACGTCGGCCGTCTCCCGGCAGATCTTGCCGTCCGGTCACGTCTCTAGTCGGAAACCGCCGCCAGCTTGACCGGCTCGTCACAGGAACGCGAAGGTACCGCCGAGGCCGGCAGGGCCAGCGGCGCCGAGACGAAGTCGATGCGGCTGATCGGCAGCGCCTTGCCCTCCGGCAGGGTCAGCGTCGCCTTCCGCGCGTCGACGAACTCGAGGATCACGGCGCCGACATCGGTCGAGCCGGCAGGGACGCGATATCCGCTGTCCAGGGTCATGCCGCCCGAGAGCCTGAGCCAGCGGCCACGATAGGCACGCTCGGCATCGATCTGCCCGTGGGAGACGTACCAGACCGGATTGCCGCGCTCGTCGTACATGACGCCGGTCAGGAGGAGCGCACCGCCCCTGGCCTCGACCGCGAAGCCGCGGCCCGGCTCGGCCGGGTTCCACCACCAGCCGGCCTCGGGCTCGAAGCCCGCCCGATCGCCGCCGTCGAGCCGATAGCGTTCGAGCGGGACGGCACGCCCGCCGGGAAGCACGAGCGTCGCCTGGCTGGGACTTAGGAAGCGGATGCCGATGCGTCCAACCTCGCGCTGGCTCGCGGCCTTGCGGAACCGGCCGCTCAAGGTCTGTCCGCCCGAATAGGCCTGGAGCGATCCGCGGAACTCGCTGCCGCACTGCATCGCGCCGGTGGCGAGCGACCAGGAAGCGCGGCCGTCGGCCTCGTAGGCGAGCGCGCCGATCACGAGCTGGGCGCCCCTGCGGTCGATGATGAAGCCGCGGCCAGGCTCGTCGGGATTCCACCACCAGCCGGTCTCGGGCGTCAGGATCGGCAGGTCCACCTTGGCCGCGACCACGCGGACTGCCGGCAGCGGCGGTTCGTCGTCGACGATGTCGAATGAGTCGGCTGGGCCGCCGCTGGGCGCGATCAGGAATCCGAGGATCGGCGCGCCGATGGAGACCGCGACGAAGATCAGAAGAAAGCGGACGAGAGGCGCCACGACACCTCCAGGATTCCCACCCCGCTCGGGAGTGCGAAGCCTAGGCTCGGCTGTGCGCTTAGAATGTGATTGAAGTCACATCCAAGAGTTCAGGCGCCTTTGGCGTAGAGAACGAAATCGTAGTCTTCGCCGCAGAAGGTTCGACGCAGGGAATTGGTCAGCTTCCAGCCGTTCTTCTCATAGAAATCGCGGGCTTGCCGGTTGTCCCGGAAGCATTCCAGGGTCGCCGCGCCGCCGGCTTCCGCACCTGCGAGAAGTACCTTGCCGACGCCGCGCGCCTGCGCGCCCGGATCGACGAACAGCATGTCGATGTGCCGCTCGCGGACCATCGAGAACCCGACGATGCGCCCTGCCCGTTCAGCCACCACGACGTGCGGCCATTGCACGCCGAAGCGCTCGACGAAGAAGGAGAGCGGTCGCTGGGCCAGCGCCGCCGGGCTCATGATGGCGGCGAAAGCCAGGTGGAAGGAATCGTGCGCGACGCGGGCAAGCTCCTCGGCGTCCGCTGCCCTCGCCGGGCGCAGCGAGACGTCGCTCATTCCGTGCCCTTGAGGCGAGGATCGAGCGTGTCGCGAAGCCCGTCGCCGAGCAGGTTGAAGCCGAGGGATGACGTGAGGATCGCGACGCCTGCGAAGATCGAGGTCCAGGGCGAGATCAGCGCATAGCTGCGGCTCTCGGCCAGCA
>CAZZLX010000701.1:0-2327 GCA_964655235.1 uncultured Rhizobium sp. | reverse complement strand
TCGTCAGGTCCTCGTAGAAGCTGAAGCGCTGGGTCATGTAGCCGACCTGGCGCTTGATCGCCTCGGACTGCGTCAGGACGTCGAGCCCGAGGCACGTGCCATGGCCGCCATCCGGCTGGAGCAGTCCGCAAAGCATGCGGATCGTCGTGGTCTTGCCGCTGCCGTTGGGGCCAAGGAAGCCCCACACCTCGCCCCTCGGCACCTTGAGCAAGACGTTGTCGACGACGGTGCGGGCGCCAAAGCGCTTGGTAAGACCCTCGACGTCGATCGCGTACCCGCTCGGGTCGGGATCCTTCATGGCAAGGGCCGCGCCTGGATCGGTTGACCGGGCTTGAGCACCGGCGCCGACGGCTTCGCCTTCACCAGGTACACCAGCTTCTGGCGACTCTCGATAGCGTAGATCACCGGCGGCGTGAACTCGGCCTCGCCGGCGACGAAGGTGACCTGCGCCGTAAGATCGCCAGGGCAGCCGTCACAGGAGATGGCGAGGCGAGACCCGATCCGAACCTGCGCCAGCGCGGCTTCGGGCACGAAGATCCGCGCATGAACGCCTTCCGGCGGCAGCAGGCTCACGACCGTGCCGCCAATCGGGGCCAGCTCGCCGCCCCGCCTCACCAGGCGCTCCACCCTTCCGGCGGCGCGCGCCGAGATCGTCCGATCGGCCAGCCGCGTCTCTACTTCAGAGAGCGAAGCCCCGGCCGCCTCCATTTGCGCGCGCGCCGCGGCGATCTCGTCTTCGCGGGCCGGCAGGCGGGCGACGCGAAGCTGCGCCTGAAGCTCGGCGAGGCGCGCCTGCTCGGCGGCGGCGGTGGCGCGCGCCTGGTCGAGAAGGCGCGGGTTGGCCGCGGGCGAGCCTGCGAGCTCCTGCTGGCGCGCAAGCTCGCGCCTTCCGAGCGTGAGGTTGGCTTCCGCCTGCGCGATCTGCGCCTCGATGGCCTTGAGCTCGTCGGCGCGCTTGCCCGTGAGCAGATTGGACAGGCGTGACTCCGCCTCGTCCAGGCGCGCCCTGGCCTGCTCGCGCTGTGCCGTCTCGCGCCGAGCTTCCAGGCGGAACAGCTTCTGGCCGATCGCCACCTGATCGCCTTCGGCGACGAAGACCTCCTCGATCCAGCCGCCTTCCGGCGCGCCGACGCTGACGCGTTCGCCTTCGACATAGCCGAGGAAGCCGCGATCCTTCGGCGCGTCGTCGCAACCGAGAAGAACGAAGAGCAAGGCGATTGGAAGGATGCGTCTCATGCGAGCCCCTTCACCAAGGTGTCGACATGCAGCTTCAGCAGCGGCGCCGGATCGAACCGCTTCCTGTCGTGCCGCGCGAAGCTGGTCTTCCAGATCGCCGAGAGGAGCAGCGGCGCGATCACCAGCCGCGCGGCGAGATCGGGATCGGTCGGCCGAAACTCGCCGCGCTCGATGCCGCGGCGAACGATCGAGGCGATCAGTCCCAGCACGCGCTCGATCACGGCGGAGCGATAGAGCTTCGCGAGATCGGGGAAGTTGGACGCCTCGGCGATGATCAGCTTGGGAAAGGCGGAAAGGTCGCTGTCAATGACGATGCGGGCGATGGCATGGACGAGATCGCGCAGCAGGATCGCTGCGCTTCCCTGCTTTGCCGCGACCAGGGCTTCGAGACGTTCGACGTTCGGCACCACGGCCGACCGCACCAGCGCCTCGAAGATTGCCTGCTTGCTCTCGAAATAGAGGTAGAGCGCCGCTTTCGAGATGCCGGCCTCGCGCGCCACGTCGTCGAGGCGCGAGGCGGCGAAGCCGCGCTCGGAGAAGACGCGCAAGGCAGCGGCGAGAAGCTCTTCCGGCCCGGCGACCTTGCGCGGCCGGCCACGCGGGCGCGATATCGGCTTGGCAGGCATTTTATAACTGACTGGTCAGTTACAAAATAAGAGGACGAGCTCTTCTCGTCAATCGACCTCAAGCGGCGGCGTGCGTCGGCGCTCGGGTTGCGGCCAGGGCTGCGAGGAAGCGGTTGCTCCAGTCTCGCTGGGTGGTGTGTCCGAGCACGGTACGCATCCGTTGCCAGCGGTCGCGCCGCTCGTCTGGCGGCATCACGAGGCCTTCGTGGATGGCTTCCGCCACCCCTTCCGGATCGAACGGATTCACCAGCAGCGCCGCGTCGAGTTCGTGCGCGGCCCCGGCGAGATGGGAGAGCACCAGGACGCCCGGATTCTCCGGGTTCTGCGCGGCGACATATTCCTTGGCGACCAGGTTCATCCCGTCACGGACCGGCGTGACCAGGCCGACGCGTGCGTGGCGGTAGAAGCCGGCGAGCGTCGGGCGCGCGACCGCCTTGTTGAGATAGCGGATCGGATTCCAGTCGA
>CAZZLX010000700.1:0-2330 GCA_964655235.1 uncultured Rhizobium sp. | reverse complement strand
TCCCAGCTCTCGCCCTGCTTGTGCTTGCCCCGCTGCTCGCCGCGCCAGTCGCGATAGGTGACGACCAGGCTGTGGACGTCGAGCATGGCTCCCTGGAAGCGCGGCCATGGGCACATGTAGGTGCACACCTGCTCGCGCGCCCAGCCGGCCAGCAGGTAGGTGGTCGCGGTGAAGAGGCCGATGAAGAAGTAGACCTCGACCGACGACCTGCCGGTGAAGATCGAGCGGATCTCGGTCGGCGCATCGACGAAATAGAAGACCCAGGCGCCGCCGGTCGCCATCGAGATCACGAGCCAGGCCGTGTGCTTGGCAACCTTGCGGGCGGCCTTGTTCACGGAGAAGGGCTGACGGTCGAGGCGCATGCGCTCGGTCCGGTCTCCTTCGACCATCCGCTCGACCCACATGAAAAGGTCGGTCCAGACCGTCTGCGGGCAGGCGTAGCCGCACCAGACGCGCCCGAGCAGGCTGGTCGCGAAGAAGAGCCCGATCGCGCCCAGGATCAGCAGGCCGGAGAGGTAGTAGACCTCCTGCGGCCAGATCTCGATCCAGAAGAAGTAGGCGCGCCGCCCCGGCAGATCGAGCAGGATCGCCTGGTCAGGCGCCCCCGGCCCGCGATCCCAGCGCATCCACGGCACCGCGTAGTAGATGCCGAGGAAGAGGACGAGCAGCGTCCACTTCAGGCGTCGGTAGAGGCCTGAAACCGACTTCGGGTAGACCTTCGTCCGTGTCGCGTAGAAGGAGCCGCTGCTGCCATCGTCGAGTGGCATCGACACAGCCTCACTCGCCGCCGCCCAGCGTGTGGACGTAGATCGTCAGCATCTTGACGATGGCGGGATCGAGCCGTTCGGACCAGTTGGGCATTACGCCGCCCCGCCCCTCGGAAATCGACCGGACGACGCTCGCCCTGTCGCCGCCGAACAGCCAGATGCCGTCCGCGAGAGAGGGAGCACCGACATCGCGCTGGCCGGTTCCGCGCTCGCCATGGCAGGAGACGCAGTTCTCGGCATAGATCGTGCGGCCCCGGCCCGCACTCGCGGTGTCGGTGGACTTGCCGGACAGGGACAGGACGAACTCGGCGACATCATCGATCTGCTTGCGCTCGAGGATGCCGTCCGTGCCGAAGCGCGGCATCAGGCTGGTCCTGGTGTCGGGGTGCGCGCTGCGGATGCCGACCTGGATGGTCTTTTGGATGTCGGCGAGCTTGCCGCCCCAGAGCCAGTCGTCGTCGGCTAGGTTCGGGTATCCCTTGGTGCCGGCACCGCCCGCCTGGTGACAGGCGGCGCAGTTCTCGGCGAAGGCGACGCGCCCGCCGGAGACCGCGTAGCCCAGGAGCTCGGGCGTGTTGCGGATGTCGTCGAGGCTGGAAGAGCGGATGCGGTCGAGGAACGGCGCCCGCGCCTGGGCGGCCGCCTGCATCTTGCTCGCGAGTTCGCCGCGCGCCGAATACCCGACGACCCCCGAGAAGTAGCCGGTGATGCCGGGGAAGGACGGATAGATGACGAACAGCACGAGGGACCAGGCGACGGTGGCGTACAGGACGTACACCCACCAGGTCGGCAAGGGCGTGTTCAGTTCCTTGATTCCGTCCCACACATGGCCGGTGGTGTCCTGGCCGGAGACGGTATCCTTCTCGATCTTGGTCGGCATGATTTACTCCCGCCCTTCGTTGTCGCGAAGGGGAATGTTCGACGCCCGGATGAACTCGGGCTTGCGGCTCGGACGCAGGGCTCGGGTGATCAGCAGAACGAAGACCATCACGAGCCACACGGTCCAGAGCGACTTGAGCGCCGGATAGATGGAAACCAGGTCCATGCTGTCCTCCTACTGCTTCAGCTGCTGCGGCGTGACGGCCGAGAAGTCGACCAGCGTGCCGAGCATCTGCAGGTAGGCGACCAGCGCATCCATCTCGGTGATCTTGTTCGGATCGCCGTCGAAGACGCCGATCGGCACCTTGGGATAGCGCTTGGCCAGGCCGGCGGTGTCGGCGTTGGGGTTCTGCTGCGCCTCCATGTCGGCGCGGGCCGCGGCGATCATCTCGTCGCTGTAGGGAACGCCGACCATCCTAACCGCGCGAAGGTGTGCCGCGATGTCGTCGGTCTTCAGCTCCCGGTCGGCGAGGAACGGATAGGACGGCATGATCGACTCCGGCACGACCGAGCGCGGATCGATCATGTGGGCGACGTGCCACTCGTTGGAGTACTTGCCGCCGACGCGCGCGAGGTCGGGGCCCGTCCGCTTCGAGCCCCACTGGAAGGGATGGTCGTACATGCTCTCGGCGGCCAGGCTGTAGTGGCCGTAGCGCTCGACCTCGTCGCGGAACGGACGGATCT
>CAZZLX010000699.1:0-2330 GCA_964655235.1 uncultured Rhizobium sp. | reverse complement strand
AGCCGGCGGCGATGCCGGCCACATGCGTGCCGTGGAAGCAGCCGCTGACGGTGCAAGGGGTCGCGGCGCCGGCGCCGGTCTGCGTCGATTGTCCGTTCGGGCAGACGCTGGTCGCGCTCTGTCCGGAATAGTTGGTCGAGAAGCAGGCCTCGTAGACGACGCGGCCGCCGAAGAACGGATGGGTGCGGTCGACGCCGGTGTCGAGCACGGCGACGGCGATGCCGTTGCCGGTGAACCCTGACGACCAGGCAGCCGGCGCATTGACCAGCGGGACCGACGCGGAAAGATCAGGCTTCGCGAGCCGGTCTTCCTCGACGGACTCGACCTCGGGGTCGGAAGCAAGACTCTCGAGCGACTGGACGTCGGCTTCCATGACCACCGCCGGCACGGACCGGAAGGCGTGCCAGCCCGGCATGCTGTGGCCTCGGTTCCAGAGCCGGCGGGCGATGCGATCCTGGCTCCCTGCGATCGCCTGGGTGGCGACGATGCCGGCCGGCGCGGCGCCGGGGCTCGCGCGCTCGCGCAGGCGGGCGATGACGCGGACATTGCGGGCGCGGACTTTGTCGCCGAGCGTCGCCTCGGGCGCTTGGGGGGCTTCCTGCTGCGCCCTCACCCAGCGCTGGAGTTCCTCGGCCTGGGCATGAGCGCGGGGTGCGAGGAACAAGAGCGCGAAAATCGCGCACAGCGCCAGCAGTGCCAGGCGCGCCGGCGCAAGACCAAACCAACCGAGAGACATCGAACCACCCGAAACCGAGAAACGCCTGCCGCCCGCTTCCCCTGTCCCCTTCGGTCCTGGGATCCGTGCGATCCCGAGAACAAGATTACGAGTTCCGTTACCATTTGGCGATAAAGAGGGCCGGAACGTAAGTGCGCGAAATGCCATCCAGGTTCATCCGGTCAGGGGATGGCGGCGCGTTTTGACCGAGGATCACGTCGCGGAGCGAGTCCGATCGACGCCGGTGCAGCCCATCCGACAACCTTGTCCGCTCGCCCCTGGGCGCCGATCCGGCGCAGTCGACGCCAAGCATCTCGGTGGCTTGGGCGCGGGGCCAGCCGATCTGCCTGCGGTCGCACGGGGCTGCGAATGCGTCTGTGATCGGCGGGGACATAATGGTGACCGGGGCCGAAAACGTGTGAAAGTTGTTGTAATTTATTTCATCGGATGCGGCGTTTTCGCGGCGGCGGGGACCTCCGTCGGCGATGCGCCGAAGCGGAAGACCGAGGCTCGGCGGCGTGCGCCGGCTTGTCTCGTCCGCCAGCTTGTGAACGAGAAGCCGCTCGGCCTCGGCGATACGGTCCGGCGCGACACCGCCTTGCGGCCCGGTCGCGGTAAGCGCGACGAGCAGCGCCGCCAATACCCGGATACCACGTGCCTGGATTTCATCGCTGGGGATCAGGAGCCCGGGAGGATCCAGGCGCTGGGCATGGGCCAAGGTCGGCCCCGCGAACACGATAAGCGCCAGCAATGCCGACAGAAGCGCCCGAACGAGCGGCATGGCCCACCCCCGTGGATGCCGGCGCGTCCTCCCCCTGTCCCTCCCCTCCCCGGCGCCTCCACGACGCCGCGGACAGACGACGAGCCCGGCCAAATCTCAACGACAATCCAGAGGGCTAACAGGTGAGTGGGCGATCCCCGGCAACAGGTTCAACCGGATCGAGATCGCGGTATCCGGGGTGCCCGGCGCTGTCATAGCATCGAGCCAGTCGTTCACACGGGAGGTAATCAACAAATGCGCTCGCTTAAGTCTCTGAAGCGTGCCGGCATGGCAGCCGCGTTCGCGCTCGCGATCCCCGGCCTCGCCATGGCCCAGGGCACCAAGGTCCTGAAGATGGTGCCCCACGCCGATCTCAAGGTGACGGACGCCCACTTCACCACGGCGACCATCACCAACGACCACGCGATGATGGTCTACGACATGCTGTTCGCGTGGGATTCGAAGCTGGCGACCAAGCCGCAGATGGTCGGGAACTACACCATCTCCGACGACAAGCTGAAATACACCTTCACGCTTAGGCCGGGCCTCACCTTCCACGACGGCTCGAAAGTCACGTCAAAGGACGTGGTGCCGTCGGTCAAGCGCTGGATGTCACGCGAGTCTGCCGGCCAGAAGCTTAACGAGTTCACCGCCTCCATGGATGTGGTGGACGACAACACCTTCACCCTGACCTTGAAGGAGCCCTACGGCCTCGTGCTGTTCACGCTGGGCTCCTCGGCCGGGAGCATCCCCGGGATCATGCCGGAGGCGGCAGCGAAGACCGACCCGTTCACCGCGCACAACAACACGATCGGCTCGGGCCCCTTCAAGTACAACGCGGCCGAACTCGTCTCC
>CAZZLX010000698.1:0-2338 GCA_964655235.1 uncultured Rhizobium sp. | reverse complement strand
GGTCGTAGAAGATCTCCGAGCACGGGCCGCAGGGGCCGGTATCGCCGGCCGACCAGAAATTGTCGGACGTGGCGATGCGGATGATCTTGTCGTCGGAGAAGCCGGCGATCTTCTTCCACAGCGACGCCGCCTCGTCGTCCTCGTGATAGACGGTGACGAGCAGCTTGTCCTTCGGAAGCCCCAGGTCCTTGGTGACGAATCCCCAGGCGAGCGAGATCGCCCGCTCCTTGAAGTAGTCGCCGAAGGAGAAGTTGCCGAGCATCTCGAAGAAGGTGCAGTGGCGCGCGGTGTAGCCCACGTTCTCGAGGTCGTTGTGCTTTCCGCCGGCGCGCATGCATTTCTGGGCCGTGGCGGCGCGCACGTAGTTCCGCTTCTCGATGCCGGTGAACAGGTTCTTGAACTGAACCATGCCGGCCGAGGTGAACATCAGCGTGGGATCGTTGCGCGGCACCAGCGGGCTCGAGGCGACGACCTCGTGCTCGTTGCGCCGGAAATACTCCAGGAAGCTGGTGCGGATATCGTTCGCCGAAGTCATGACACGGGCCCTTGCGCGAAAATGCACCCGGGCGCGGTCGGAATGATCGGCAAACCCGGGGAAATGCTTCTATCCGCCGGTATTAGGCCTGTCTAGGCGCCTTTCGGCGACCTTGCCCGGTGGGCCTCCAAATGGGACGCGGCGGCCAGGCCCCCCGTCCAAAAGGAGCCCGGCCGCCGCGTCTCGCGCTCGACCTCTCGAGGCCGCCAGCTATTCGCTGGCGGCGAAGCTCTCCGAAGCGCTCATCATCTTGTCGCCGACCTGGCCGGCGTTCTCGCGGATCGCCTGCTCGATCTTCTGGGCGACGTCCTTATTGTCGCGGAGGAAGTTCTTGGCGTTCTCCCGGCCCTGGCCGATGCGCTGGCCGGAATACGAGAACCAGGCGCCCGACTTCTCGACGATGTTGGCGGCGACGCCGAGATCGACCAGCTCGCCGACCTTGGACACGCCCTCGCCGTACATGATGTCGAACTCGACCACCCGGAACGGCGGAGCCATCTTGTTCTTCACCACCTTCACGCGCGTCTGGTTGCCGATCACCTGCTCCTTCTCCTTGATCGCGCCGATGCGGCGGATGTCGAGGCGGACCGAGGCGTAGAACTTGAGCGCGTTGCCGCCGGTCGTCGTCTCGGGGTTGCCGAACATGACGCCGATCTTCATGCGGATCTGGTTGATGAAGATGACCATGCAGCGCGACTTGGAGATCGAGCCGGTCAGCTTGCGGAGCGCCTGGCTCATCAGGCGGGCCTGGAGGCCGACATGGGTGTCGCCCATCTCGCCCTCGAGCTCGGCCCTCGGCACCAGGGCTGCCACCGAGTCGACGACGAGGACATCGATCGCACCGGAGCGGACCAGCGTGTCGGCGATCTCGAGCGCCTGTTCGCCGGCATCGGGCTGGCTGATCAGCAGCTCTTCGACGTCGACGCCCAGCTTCTTCGCATACGACGGATCGAGCGCGTGCTCGGCGTCGACGAAGGCGCAGGTGCCGCCGGCCTTCTGGGCCTCGGCGATGACGTGAAGGGCGAGCGTGGTCTTGCCCGAGCTTTCCGGGCCGTAGACCTCGATGATGCGGCCGCGCGGCAGGCCGCCGATGCCGAGCGCGATGTCGAGACCGAGCGAGCCGGTCGAGATCACCTCGATCTCCTGGGACTCGGTGCGCGCACCGAGCTTCATAACCGACCCCTTGCCGAAGGCGCGCTCGATCTGACCGAGGGCGGCTTCCAAAGCCTTGTTCTTGTCCACGCCGTCCCTTTCGACCACTCGGAGAGCTGCTGACATCGGATGGGGTCCCCTCTTGCCATGGCGCCCGGAGCGGCGCAACGGAGGCGATCGTGCCCATTTTGTTCCTGCCTCGCAAGTGAAAAATTTCTTGTTTTGTTCTCCATGACTTGCCCGAAATTCAGGCAGCTATTCAGGCACTTTCGCTGTCGCTTGACCGGCTTACGCCCGGCCTCCACGATCGCCGCCGATGGTGTTTCGCTAGGGCCCCTCCCCGGCCGGAACGAAGCTCCGATCGCCCGCTTCTCCGATCCCGAGGGACCGACACCATGATTCGGAACACGCTCGTCTGGCTCGCCAGCACCACGGCCATCGCCGCCGTCCTGGCATCCCCCGCCCACGCCCAGAAGAAGACCACCCTGGTGGTCGGCCTCGATATCTCCGACGGCCGCAACTACGACACCGCGCGCTCCGCCGACCTGACCCCGCCGCTGACCCACGGCGCGGTCTACGACGGGCTGCTGACCCTCTCGGCCGACGACCTCGGCAACGTCAAGCCGGCGCCCGCCACCGCCTCGACGCTGG
>CAZZLX010000697.1:0-2342 GCA_964655235.1 uncultured Rhizobium sp. | reverse complement strand
CGGCACCTTCTGGTCGTCGGTGATGATGCTCGAGCATCGCGGCGAGAAGCCGGCGGCAACGCGCCTCATGCGCGCGATCGAGCGGGTGACGGCCGACAAGAAACTGCACACGCCCGATCTCGGCGGCAACGCCACGACGCGTCAGGTCACGGACGCGGTGTGCCAGGCCCTGCTCGGCGATAATCTCTAGGCAAGTTGGTCCCGACCGTGCCCGATCACGTCATCCGCTTCGCCGCCGAGGCCGACGCGGTGCTGGTCGCCGACATAGTGAGGGCGATGGACCGGCACTATCGCCCTGACGCCGTGCTTCGGCCGCCGGAGGACTATCGGGCGATGGCGGCGGCGACGATCGCGGAACGCGAGGGCATGCGCTTCGCAATCTGCCTGGAGCCCGGCGGCGCGCCCGTCGGCGTCGCCTGCGTCGCGGTGATGCGTCCGGGCCGCGACCTGCTGGGGCTGCTCTACGTGAAGGACCTGTTCGTGAAGGACGAGGCGAGGGGCCATGGCGTCGGCACCCGGCTCATGCGCTTCCTCGCGGCCTTTTGCCGGGAGAAGGGCATCGCCCGCATCGACCTGCAGACCGACCGCGGCAACGACGGCGCACAGCGCCTCTACGATGCTCTCGGTGGCACGCGGCAGGACAAGGTGGCCTTCACCTTCCCGACGGATGTCTTGAAGAAGCTCGCTGAGGACTGAAGGCCTAGGGCCAGGGGTCCTGGCTGGGCGTCATGCCGGCGCGGCGGAAGTAGTCGTCGAAGTTGGTGCCGGGCCCAACCATGCCGTGGACGAGCTTGGTGACCTGGTACTTCCTGACCTGGATGGTGAAGGGCGGGCCCTGGGTCTGCGTCGGCTCGGGCAGCACGCAGCGCCAGCCGTCGACCCAGACCAGGGTTTCACGGAAGACCAGCGCACCGTTGTAGAAGAAGTCGAGGAACGAGGACTGTGCCCGCTTGTCGGGAAAGCGCTGCGACCAGGCGCTCGAGTAGTTCCGGTCCTGCACAAGGCCGAAGCACATGTTGATGCCGACGTCCTTGGCGTAGGTCAGCACCACGTTGTGCTCGTGCAACTCGAAGTCGACGATCCGGTTCGGGCCGCCGCGCACCGGCACCACGCGATAGTGGAAGGTCGGCGATTTGTGCACGCGCCAATCGGCCGACGTGCTGCCGGCGACCTGGACCACATACTCGTCAAGGCGCATCGCGGCCGGCGTCAGTCGTCGTCGGCGTCGGGCGTCGGGTCGATATGACCGGCGAGCGCCGCGGCGCGCCCGGCGTCGGTCAGCTTGCAGACCAGCCAGTCCGGCTTGATCGGGTTGTCGAACCACGGCTCGGCCCAGCCCTGCTCGATGCAGGTCTTGATCGTGCGCGGGTTGATGCGCTGGCCGTCGACGTCGAAGAGCGGCAGCTTGCCGCCGGGCTGGTCCAGCCCGCGCTTGAGCCAGCTCATCTGGGCCGCGGTCGGGCGCGGCGTCTGGCGTTCGAAATTAACCACCGTCAGCGTCGCGTCGCGTCGCCGTGACATGAGTTCCCCCCAAGCGTCGACCCCACCCCCGAATCGCCTTCACCGAACCATGAACCTGGGGTTCGGGTCAACGGCCGAAGGTTCTTGACCCATTGATTTTCGCCCAGAGTCCTTCACGGCTGCCGGGATGTCGGCTTGTCGAGGAAAGGGGCGACGACCTCACACGTCTCCTTGCTCGACACGACCGGCACGATCTCGAAGGACATCAGGCCCTCGGCATTGAGGATCCACTCCTGCAGCAGGCGGAGGTCGTCGCACTCCATCAGCTGGAAGCAGCGGTCGAAGTTCGGTTCGACCCAGCTGTCGACGTACTTGAGTCCGTCCGGTATCCCCCGGCCGCTGTCGCGCACGCGGCGGTAGACCGGGATCGCGTCCCGGTCCTTGAAACGCTCGATGATCATGAACAGCATGGCTCACTCCCGAAATTCATCCGCTCGCCGCCGACGATAGCGAAGCTGATAGGCTTAAGGCGATGACCCGCCGACGTCCCGTCCTCCTCGACGCGCTCGTTCTCGACCGCTCCGACCCGCAAGGCCTCGCGCGCCAGGTCCATGCGGGGCTGCGCGCGATGGTGCTGGACGGGGTCCTGCCCTCGGGCGCGCGTCTGCCCTCGAGCCGGGCGCTGGCCGATGCCTGGGGCATCGCCCGCAACACGGTCGTCGGCGCACTAGACCGCCTGATCGCGGAAGGGCTGCTGCTCAGCCGCCAGGGATCGGGCACGTTCGTCGCCGAGGTCGTCGGGGCGAGGGTGGCGAGGCGACCGGATGCGAAGGCCGTTTCCGGCGGATTGTCCGTGCGCGGCCGCGCGGCGCTCGCCGAGG
>CAZZLX010000696.1:0-2342 GCA_964655235.1 uncultured Rhizobium sp. | reverse complement strand
CGGCGCCAGGCTGTAGAACGGATTGACCACGGCCTCGGGCTCGTCGAGCAGCAGCGCGCCCTGGCCCATGTAGTTGAGCATCAGCGCCGGCAACACGAAGAAGAACCAGGTTCGCCGGATCGGCTCGCGACCGAAATGCCCCATGTCGGCATAGAGCGCCTCGGCGCCGGTGACGGCGAGCACGACGGTGCCGAGCGTGAGGAATGCCTTCAGCCGGTCGGTCAGGAAGAAATCGATCGCGTAGGTCGGGCTCAGCGCGAATAGGATCGACGGGTTCCTGGCGATCGCGATGACGCCGAGGACGGCGAGCGTCACGAACCACAGCACCATGATCGGGCCGAACAGCTTGCCGACGCTGGTGGTGCCGCGGCGCTGGATGACGAAAAGCCCGGCCAGGATGGCGACCGTCAGCGGCACGACGTAGGCTTCGAGCTTGGGAGCGGCGAGGGTCAGGCCTTCGAGGGCGCCGAGCACGGACATCGCCGGCGTGATCATGCTGTCGCCGTAGAACAGCGCCGCAGCAAAGACACCGAGGACCAGGACGAAGAAGGAGGTCCGCGTTCCCTGCACCGACCGGCTCACCAGGGCGAGCAGTGCCAGGCTTCCGCCCTCGCCCTTGTTGTCGGCGCGCATGATGATCATCACGTACTTGATCGACACCAGCAGCGTGACCGACCAGAACACCAGGGACAGCACGCCGTAGACGTGAGCGGCCGTGAGCTCGACCGAATGTGCGCCGAGGAAGCTCTCCTTCATCGCGTAGAGCGGGCTGGTGCCGATGTCGCCATAGACGACGCCGATGGCACCGAGCATCAGACGGGCGACGGATTTACTGCTGTCCCCGGAAGGGGAGTTGGCGTGCGACACGTACGGCTCGTACCTGGTTTCGCCCAATCGAGAGACCCGTCGGACGGCGCCCGACGGGTTTGAAACGCTCCTTTACCTCATCTCGCTCCCGCCGCCCATCGCTCTGAAAGATGGAGAACGAAGAGTGATCAAGAGATTAAGTATCAGGAGCGCTCCGGCTTGGCCCTGAGGAAGTCGAAATCGCAGCCCTGGTCGGCCTGGGTGATTTCACGCGCATAGAGGCGATCATAGCCGCGCCCCGGCGCGGGGGGCGCTGGCAGCGGCCGGCGCGCCAGCTCCTCGTCCGGGACCATCAGGTCGATCCGTCGGTCCTTGACCGAAAGCCGGATGCGGTCGCCGGACATGACCTTGGCCAGCGGCCCGCCCGAGGCAGCGTCGGGGGTCACGTGCAGGACCACGGTGCCGAAGGCGGTGCCGCTCATGCGCGCGTCCGAGATCCGGACCATGTCCTTGACACCAGCCTTCGCCAGCTTGGCCGGGATCGGCAGATAGCCCGCCTCCGGCATGCAAGACGCCGAGGTCGGTCCGGCGCCTTTCATGACCAGGAAGTCGTCAGGGGTGACGTCGAGCGCGGGATCGTCGATCCGGCGCGCGAGATCCTCGAGCCCGTCGAACACGACCGCCCGGCCCTCGCGTTCGAACAGGCGCGCGTCGGCTGCGGAGCGCTTCAGGATCGCGCCCCGCGGCGCCAGCGACCCGAAAAGCGCGACGAGGCCGCCATAGGGAAGATAGGGGTCGCTCAGCGGCCGAACCACTTTGCGGTCGACCCAGGCGTCGGGCTGGTCGAGGCGCTGACGCAGCGTCTCGCCGGTGACGGTGAGGCAGTCGAGATGCAGCAGCGGCCTCAGCTCGCGCAGCACCGCACCGACGCCGCCGGCCTCGAACAGGTTCTCCATGTAGTGCTGGCCGGTCGGCTTGAGGTCGACGATCACCGGCGTGCGGTCGGAGAGCTCGTTCAGCCGCTTGAGATCGAGCTGGATGCCGACGCGGCCTGCGATAGCGGCCAGGTGCAGCACCGCGTTGGTGGAGCCGCCGACCGCGAGCAGAACGGTCAGCGCATTCTCAACCGATCTGGGCGTGATCAGCTTGTCGGGCGTGAGGCCGCGCCTGGCCGCCTCGAGCGCGGCGAACCCGGAGGCCTCGCCGGCGCGGAGCCGGTCGGCATGCACGGCCGGGATCGCCGCCGTGCCCGGCAGGGCCAGGCCCAGCGTCTCGGCGATCGTCGCCATCGTGGACGCGGTGCCCATCACCGCGCAGGTGCCGGCTGTGGTGGCGAGCTGGCTCTCGACCTTCTGAATCTCGGCCTTGTCGATCTCGCCGGCGCGGTAGCGACCCCAGAAGCGCCGGCAGTCGGTGCAGGCGCCCAGCCGTTCGCCTTCGTGGCGGCCGGTCATCATCGGCCCGGTGACGAGCTGCACCGCCGGCACGTCGGCGGCCGCCGCCCCCATGAGCTGCGCGGGCACCGTCTTGTCGCA
>CAZZLX010000695.1:0-2344 GCA_964655235.1 uncultured Rhizobium sp. | reverse complement strand
TCTAGCGGAGAGCAGGCGATTTGGGACGGGGCCGGCGAACCGGCGAAACGAGCCTAGGCCTCGAGCGCCTCGACGCCCTTGAGGCGGAGGTCGTTGGCGACGTCGGGGCCGGCCAGCAGCTCGACCAGACGGACGGACGCATAGAGGTTGGCTTCCGCCGAATTGCGCTGCTTGGTCGAGAGGAAACGGCCGTGCATCGACTCGATCATGTTGGTGGTGAGGCTGGTGAGTTGCTCCTGCAGGACGGACAGCTTCTCCTCCGCCTCGCCGCCGAGCCCGAGCTCCTCGGCGTAGCGGGCGCAGAGACGGAGCGCGACCGCGCGCTGCTCGGCCTCTCGCAGCTTTTGCTCGTCGGGCGGCAGATCCCAGCTGCCGATGCCGCCGGCTCCGGTGACGAAAGTGCCGGCATCGCTCATCAAGAGGTTGCCGACGATCGACTGGTCCGAGCCGTTCAGGATGTTGATCGTGACCATGTCGCGCAGCGACTTGCGCGCGCGGTCGAGTTGGCGGTCGAGGCCCTTGCCCTGGCCGCTCGACTGCACCGCCGACTTGGCGCCGAGCATGGTCTTGGCGAGGTCGGCGATCTGCCGGGCCAGCGTCTCGGAGTCGGGCTTGTAGTCGCCGCCCTCGAGATCGAGGCGCATCGTCTCCAGCCGCTGCTCGGCGCCGGTAACGAGTGCGCGCACGGCAAGGCCCGAGAGCGCCGGGTCGATGGTCTTCTTCTGCTCCAGCGCCAGCTTCTCCAGCGCCTCCATGATTTCCCAAGGCTTCTCGAGGCAGCCCATGGCGACCAGCAGCAGGGTCTCGGCCTTCTTCGGCGCGAACCGGATCGCCTTGTCCATGTGCTCGCCGATGATCTTCACGACCCCGGTCGATAGCGTCTGGATCGGCCGCGGCGGCAACTGCTTGCGCATCGACTGGACGATGTCGGCGATCTCCAGGATCTCGACGATGTCGCCGAGCGCCTTGTAGATGTGCTCGCCCTTGAGCTTGTCGATCAGGTCGCGCTTGCTGAGGCTGTCGCGCTGGCTTCGGACCATCACGCTGCGGAGATTGACCGCGCCCTCGGCCCAGATCTTGGAACCGATCGCATCGCAGAGCGGATCGTCGATAGACATGCCCGAGAGCTCGAGCTCCATCGCGCCGAGATCGGTCTTGTCGGTCTCCTCCTCGAACAGCTTGTAGATCGGCTCGATCGCATTGCGCGGGATGCGGCCGTCCACCGGCACCAGACTCTTCGTGTTGTAGAGCAGCTCCTCGAACGGCCGGCAGAACTGGCGCTTGACGGTGTTGCGCCGGGGCGGCCGCACCTGGACCATGCGCGGGCGCATCTTCGACAGCAGCAGCCTGAGCGGGGTCGTGTCGCCGCCGCGCTCGAGGTTCTTCTCGAGAAAGCCGACGAGCTGAAGGAACTTGGTCTCCGGAATCTCGAAAAGCTTGCCTTCGAGGTCGGCGAGATTTTCCTCGGCCCCGGTCACAGCTGTGCCCCCTTC
This sequence comes from uncultured Rhizobium sp., assembly GCA_964655235.1. Classification (GTDB taxonomy): domain Bacteria; phylum Pseudomonadota; class Alphaproteobacteria; order SHVZ01; family SHVZ01; genus SHVZ01. Next base: position 851 of record CAZZLX010000695.1, on the reverse strand, counting down.
AGCTTTTCCAGCCGGAGCATGTGGTCGAAGTCGATACCGATGGTCGCCGCCCCTTCGCCGCTGACGGGCCTGATCTGCTTGCGCAGGCTGTTGACCAGGCTCGACCACGTATCCTGACTTGTCGCGGGCAATTCGTCACGCGGGACGATGGGCAGGTGGCGGATCACGTCCCTGAGGACCGAGCGCTGCTCCTCGCGCGGCCGTCCGGTGGTCTGGTCCCAGAGCTTTATCACCTGCTCCCAGCCATCAAGGATCCACAGCAGCTTGTGGACCACCTTTTCGGCGGCCCGGATGGTCCCGTCCCAGTTCTTCAGCGCCTCCGCCGGCTGCTTGACCGTGAGGTCGATGTCCGTTGCGTACTCGGTCGCCAGCCGCCAGGTCTCCCGGCAGTAGTCGGCGGCAAGTTGGGCGTCGGCGGCACTGTCGATTTGGTCCTCGGTCTCGCCCTTCTTCCATTCGAGGAAGAGCTCGCCCAGCGGCTTCAGGCGGTTGATCAGTCGGCGGGCGGGGGCTTCGGCTGGCATCTCGGCAAGGCCGATCTGTGCCACGGTCTTCGACCAGATCTCGAGGTGATCGTAGAGCGTGTCGAAATCCCAGCCGAGCGCCTTCGCGATCGAGGACAGGATCTTGTGGGCCTTCTGCTGCCCCGCCACGGAGGTGAGCTCGGCCAGTGTCAGGGTCGCGCCGTCGGTTGCCATGCGCTCGACGACGCGAAGCGTCAGGAAGAAGCGCGCGGTGACCTGAAGGCTGTCCTCGCGCTGTAGGGTGGTGCGTGCGGCGGCGCAGGCGTCACGGCCGGCGAGGCCAAGGCGGGCCACGTTGAGAGCGGCGAGCCTGATCTGGCGAGGCGT
>CAZZLX010000694.1:0-2346 GCA_964655235.1 uncultured Rhizobium sp. | reverse complement strand
CGACGGCGAGCTGGTCCATCTCCTCGTAGTCGCCCTGCTGCAGGTCGACGATCTCGCGCTCCGACGAGCCCGAGATCAGGATCATCGGGAAGCAGTTGGTCGTCGCATGCGCCAGCGCAGTCAGGCCGTTGAGGAAGCCCGGCGCCGAGACGGTGAGGCAGATGCCCGGTTTCTTGGTGAGGTAGCCAGCGATCGCCGCGGCGTAGCCGGCGTTTTGCTCGTGGCGGAAGGAGAGGACGCGGAGGCCCTCGGCCTGCGCCATGCGGCCGAAATCGGTGATCGGGATGCCGGGCACGCCGTAGATCGTGGTGAGCCCGTTCAGCTTCAGCGCATCGATGATGAGGTGGAAGCCGTCGGTCAGCTCCTGTCCCTCATCCGCGGCGGGCTTCTCTTTGGTCGCGGCGGTCATGGCGTTCTCCCCTCGGAATCTGCCGCGCTTTGGCGCGGCGGCCTTATCAATCCAGGTAGGTGACGTTCTTCTCGACGTGGGTAGCGAGGTCGAGGCTGTGCTGGCGCACGAGGCGCTCGGCGCGCTCGGTGTCGCGGCGCTCGAGCGCCTCGATGATGTTCATGTGATCCTTGATCGAGCGCGTCGCGCGATCGCTCTCGGAGATCGTCTGGCGACGGATCGAGCGCATGTGGATGAACAGGTTCTCCATCGTCTCCATCAGGAGACGGTTGCGGCTCATGTTCACGATCGCCTGGTGGAAGCGGATGTTCGCTTCCGAGTACTCGTCGATATGGGCCTTCGGGTCGTGGCCCGATCCCTCGAACTCGACGAAGAGGCGGCGGAGCTCGCCGATCTCCTCGTCGGTCGCACGCAGCGTGATCAGGCGCGCCGCCATGGATTCGAGCGCCGCCCAGACCCCGATGATCTCGATGATCTCATGCTTGGTCTTGCGGACGATGAACATGCCTTTGCGCGGCACCGAGCGGATGAAGCCTTCCTGCTCGAGCCGGTTGAAGGCTTCGCGAATCGGCGTGCGGCTGATGCCGAGATCCTGGGAAAGGCGACGCTCGTCGAGGCGGATGGGCTCGCGCGTGGCGTAGATGTCCATCGTGGTGATCGCCTGCTTCAGGGCCGCGTAAGCGCGATCCCGGAAACTCGGCTCCGCCTCGATAGGCTGTACCGCCAGCTTCAACGCCGTCATGGGTCGACTGAGCCCCTATCCCCCCGGGAGTACTTTCCGCGCCGGCCTTTTTCAGATCCGCGGCGCGATGCCGTTCGTTTCGGCTTTACAAAAGCACTCCTTCCGGCATTTTGTATACCAAATACACGCGACCGGACAAGGATCGCTGAGGTCTCCGCCGTAGCGCAGGCGCGAGATCCGTCAAGAAACGGTGGGGGGACGCGGCGTTGGAAGAATTGGCCTCGCTCATGGGCGGCTTCGCGGTCGTCCTCAGTCCGTTCAACATCATGCTGATGCTGATCGGCATCCTGCTGGGCGTGATCATCGGCGTGCTTCCCGGCCTCGGCGGCGCCAACGGCGTCGCGATCCTCCTGCCGCTCACCTTCTCGATGTCGCCGACGTCGGCGATCATCATGCTGTCGTGCATCTACTGGGGCGCGCTGTTCGGCGGCGCCATCACCTCGATCCTGTTCAACATCCCCGGCGAACCATGGTCAGTGGCGACCACCTTCGACGGCCATCCCATGGCGAAGCAAGGCCGGGCCGACGAAGCGCTGACCGGCGCCTTCACCTCGTCCTTCGTCGGCGCGCTGGTCGCGGTCGTGATGATCACCTTCCTCGCGCCGCTCGTCGCCAAGTTCGCGCTGAAATTCGGGCCGGCGGAATTCTTCGCCGTGCAGTTCCTCACCTTCGCCAGCTTCGTCGGCATGGGCAAGGGATCGGCGTTCAAGACATTGGCGTCGATGAGCCTCGGGTTCGCGCTCGCATCCGTCGGCCTCGACACCGTGACCGGCCAGCTCCGCATGACCTTCGGTTCGACCGATCTCCTGACGGGCTTCAAGTTCCTGACCGCGGTGATCGGCCTGTTCGGCATCGGCGAGATCCTGGCATCGATGGAAGATGGTCTCGCGTTCTCAGGCACCCACGCCAAGCTTCGGCTGAATGCGGTGATCGAGACGTGGAAGAAGCTGCCTTCGTACTGGGCGACATCGATCAGGAGCTGCCTTATCGGCTGCTGGATGGGCATCACCCCGGGCGGCGCTACGCCAGCCTCGTTCATGAGCTACGCGATCGCCAAGCGCTTCTCCAAGAATGGCGGCAAGTTCGGCTCGGGTCAGCTCGAGGGCGTGGTGGCGCCTGAGACCGCGGCACATGCCGCCGGCACCAGCGCGCTGCTGCCGATGATCACGCTGGGCATTCCCGGCTCGCCGACCGC
>CAZZLX010000693.1:0-2349 GCA_964655235.1 uncultured Rhizobium sp. | reverse complement strand
ACGGCTTCCGAGCCGACCTTGATGCCGGTGAGCTCGGTGAACTCCTTCTCGTGCTTCTGCAGCACCTCGGCACGCGGGCCGAGGGTGAGGGAGACCTCGATGCTCTGGCCCTGGAACTTCTTCCAGTTGAAGCCGCCGCTTTGCGCGCGAGCGACCTTCATGAGCGAGGGCATCGCCAGCACGCCGGCGGCGCCGGCACCGATCTTCAGCGCCTTGCGCCGGTTGAACCTGTTCGTCGTTTCCATCTCGTTTCCTCCCGATGGCCTTGAAGCCGTTTGTTGAGATTGCGGACTTACGAACCACTTGTCGAGATCAGTCGGCGGCGAGCGCCCCCGCATCCAGGGCCTTGACCGCCGCGACCAGCCGTCTGCATTCGGCCTCGCTCGCCGCGACCAGCGGCGGCCGGACGTTGAGCCAACGCTTGTCCCCGGATTGATCGGCGATCAATGCCTTGATCGCCGGCACGAACGGCACATCTGTCACGAGCGTGCAGATCTTCGTCACCGCATCGACCAAAGCCGCCTCGTTGGGCTTGCCGGCGGAATCATGAAGCCGGCGGATCAGGTCGGGCCGGACGTTGGCGACGCCGCAGATCGTGCCGACACCGCCCGACCTCAGCAGAAGCGGGATGTAAGGTTCATGGCCGACCATGATCGCGAGCTGCGGGCTCAGCTTCAGCATCTCCGCCGTGTTGTCCCAGTCGCCGGAGGAGTCCTTTACACCGGCGATCAGGTCCGGATACGCCTTGGCGAGCCGGGCCACCACCTTCGGCGCCACGTTGACCGCCGAGACTTGGGGTATGTGATAGAGGACGAGCCTGGTCTTCACGCCCTTCAGCATGTCGCAAAGCTTGGCGAAGGAGTCATAGACGCCGTCGTCGCTGACGCCCTTGAAGAAGAACGGTGGCAGGACCAGCGCGCCGGCGACGCCGAGTGCGGCCGCGTGCCGTGTCAACGCCGCGGTCTCCGCCAGCGCCGCGGTCGCCGTGCCGACAGTGACCTTGGCCGCCGGAATGCCGGACGCCAGGAGCTGCTCCAGGGCCTCGCGGCGCTCGTCCATCGAGAAGGACTGGCCTTCGCCGGACGTCCCGAACAGGGTCACGCCGTCGACGCCTTTCGAGAACAGCCAGCGGCAATGGGCCGACAGCAGGTCGTGGGCGATGCGGCCGTCGGATTCGAGCGGCGTCATGATCGCGGTCCAGACGCCGCGGAGCGAGGTCGTCATCGGGCAGCCTTTGCGGAACGGGAACGTGATTTGGAAGCCGGCGGGGCGGTATCGACCGCTTGCACGCCCATCGCCCGGTTGCGGGCGCTGGTCAGGTGTCGTTCGAGCGCGGCGACCGCGCGGACGGAATCGCGGGCTCGAAGCGCGGCCAGGATATCGCCGTGCTCCTTGAGCGCCGGCATGATGCTTTCCGGTGACAGCAGCACGCGGTCCAGCCTGATCAGGCGGATCTTGATCGAGTTGACCCGGTAGGTCGCAGACAGAATGTCGTTGCCGAGGGCATCGATCAGCGTGTCGTGGAAGGCCCAGTCGACCGTTTGCGCCTCTTCGAGCAGGTCGCGGCTGATGCCCTTCTTTGCCTTGGCGACGATCCGCTCGTGGGCCTGGACCAGCGCGTGAATCTCCTCGTCACGTGCCTTGGCGACGAAGTTCGCCATCGCCTCCTTCTCCAGGATGATCCGAAGCTGGAAGGCATTGCGGACAAGCTTGAGATCGACCGCGGCGATCTGCATGCCGCGCTGGGGAATGGTGACGATGAGCCCGTCGGCCTCAAGCCTCGGGATAAGCTCGCGGATCGCGCCCAAAGGCATGCCGGTCAGCGCCACCAGCTCGCGCTGGGAGACGAACTGGCCGGGTCGGAGGTCGAGCGCCAGCAGCCGCTGCTGGAAGCTCTCATAGGCCTTTTCGAGGAGCTTCATCGAGGGCGGGTGTACGCAGTGACATGTTAGTCCGGCAAGTGTATCGTCCCGGCATGCTTAAAGGCCTCGATCCCCTCCTCTCTCCAGACCTCCTCCACGCGCTGGCCTCGATGGGCCATGGCGACGAGATCGTCGTCGCCGACGCGCACTTCCCCGGCGCCTCGGTCGCCCACTCCCTGATCCGCATGGACGGCGTCGATGCGACACGCGTGATCAAGGCGATCGCCTCGGTTATGCCGCTCGACACTTTCGTCGAGGCGCCGGCGGCGGGGATGCAGGTGGTCGACGATCCCAAGGTGATTCCCGAGGCGGTCGCCGATTTCAATCGCGCGCTCGAGGAGGCCGAGGGCCGGCAGGTCCGGATCGAGATGATCGAGCGTCACGCCTTCTACGAGCGCAGCCGCGCCGCCTTCGCGGTCGTGCAGAC
>CAZZLX010000692.1:0-2352 GCA_964655235.1 uncultured Rhizobium sp. | reverse complement strand
CACGTTCGGTAACTTCGCCGTGAACGGCTTGATCACCGCCTCGGTGTACTTGTCCTGGAAGATGCCGGCATAGGCCATGACCGTGATCTCGCCCGACTGCGCCTGCGCGGCCGAAGTCGTGGCGAGGACGGAAAGAAGGGCGAGGGCGGCGCGGGCGAGCATCGTTCAGGACTCCCGGACTTGTCGTTGCCCGAGACGATAGCCCCGCGGTACCGCGCAAATAAAGAGCCTCCGGGGCCGGGACCCCGGAGGCCTAGGTCAAGATCAGGGTTACGTGATGCTCTAGGCTTGGCGAAGACTAGCGGGTACGCGTGCTGAGACTCGATGCGGAAGCGTCGGCGACAGTGGCTTTGGGCACGTTCGGCGGCTGGATCGGCTGGCAGGCCTGCTTCTGGCGCTTGAGGTCGTCGCAAAGGGTCTTGGCCTGGGCCGGGGACAGGTTCTGCAGGCGCGCACGGAAGCGCTTGCCCTCGGCGGTCTTTACCGGGGCGATGTCGCTGGCCGCGGTCGAAGTCGACTTCGGCGCCATGCGGAAGGCATCTGCGACGGCCTTCTCGGCCTGGGCCTGGGTCTTGAAGACACCGACCTGGACGGCCCAGCCGCGGCCGCCGGCGGCCTCGATCGCCTGACGCTCGAGCTCGTCGGCCGAGGGGCCGGGCTTCGCCTTCGCCTTGGACTGGCCCGCGGCCTCCTTGACCGCATCGACCTTGGACGGAGGCGCCTTCTTCTGGTCGGCGACGCGGACCAGCGGGGCATCGCTGCCGCGCCCGCCGCCGACGCCGAGCATGCGGAAGCCGTCGTCGAGCAGCGAGACCATGTGGGCGTCGCGCGAACGACCGGTGGATCCGCCGAACACGACGCCGATCACGCGGCGGCCATCGCGCTGGGCGGAAGCGACCAGGTTGAAGCCCGAGGCATTGATGAAGCCGGTCTTGATGCCGTCGACGCCGTCATAGGCACCGAGCAGGCGGTTGTGGTTGTGATGGACGGTGCCGCGGAAGACGAATTCCGAGGTGGCGAAGTAGCGGTACTGGCGCGGGTGGTCACGGAGCATCGCCAGTGCCAGCATCGCCATGTCGCGGGCGCTGGTCACCTGGCGCGCATCGGGAAGCCCGGAGGCGTTGGCGAAGGTGGTCTGGCTCATGCCGAGCGTGCGGGCACGCTGCGTCATGGCGCTGGCGAAGTCGGCCTCGGTTCCTTCCATGGCCTCGGCGAGCGCCGCGGCTGCGTCGTTCGCCGACTTGGTGACGAGCGCGAGGACCGCCTGCTCGACGGTCAGCGTCTCGCCCGGGCGAAGGCCGAGCTTGGACGGCAGCATCGCGGAGGCATGCGCCGAGACCCGGATCGGCTGCTGCAGCGACAGCTGGTTCCGCTTCAGCGCGTCGAAGGCCATGTAGAGCGTCATGATCTTGGTCAGCGACGCCGGATGCACCACCTGGTCTGCGTTGTTCGCGGCCAGGACCCGGCCGGACTCGGCATCGACGATGATCGAGGCGTAGCGCTCGTCGGCGGTGAAGGCGGGCATGGTGGCGGCGGAGGCGGCCGCAGGGAGAACGAGGGGGGCAAGCAGCAGACTGGCTGCGACGCTCAAGGCACGAATGTCGAAAAACCGTATCCCTTCCGACTTCATCCCGGTCTCCCAAGGCGTGTGCAAAATCTCTTAGGCGGTCACCGTTATGCCACAGCATCGTCCTTGGTGTTAGAAAATTCTCGTAAATACTTGTTCTAGCACGAATTTGATGCGGTGCCATAATATGGATTGAGACCGAAACCTCGCCGAATCAAGATGTTATCTCCGGCGGCTCCGTTCGAACGCCTCTTGTTGCCAGCTGATGTGCAGATGCGATGCTGCACTGCACAAAACTCCTTGACACCGCCCGCTGCTGCCCTATTTATACGCTCATGCTGCACTGCAGCGCGAAACACCGGCGCCGGCCGTCCCCGGCCACCGTTCAAGGAGTAACGTCAATGACCGCTCACAAGACCAGCAAGCCGGTCGGCGCGAAGGAAGCGTTCCAGGCCGCCGAGACCGTCAAGGAGACCGTCGAGACCGTCGTGAAGGCCGGCACCGCCGCCGCGAAGGCCTCGTACGAGCAGGCGATGCAGATGACCAAGGACAACGTCGAGAAGGCCTCGCAGACCTTCTTCAAGGGCTACGGCGAACTCGCCGCGCTCTCGAAGGAGAACCTCGAGGCGTTTGTGCAGTCCTCGACCGTCGTGGTCAAGGGCACCGAGACCTTCGGCAAGGAGTGGATGGGCTTCGCCCAGGCCGCCGTCGAGCAGAACGTCGCCGCCTTCCAGAGCCTGTTCGCCGCCAAGACCCTGAAGGAGGTCGTCGACCTCCAGAACGAC
>CAZZLX010000691.1:0-2353 GCA_964655235.1 uncultured Rhizobium sp. | reverse complement strand
ATGGGCGCGCCGAAGGGCGTGAGCCGCCTGATGCAGCGTATCGGCCGCGCCAACCACCGGCTCGACGAGCCGAGCCGCGCCCTGCTGTTGCCGGGCAACCGCTTCGAGGCGCTTGAGTGCCGGGCGGCGATCGAGGCAGTCGAGCATGGCGAGCTTGACGGCGATCCGCCGAAGGTGGGCGGTCTCGACGTGCTGGCGCAGCACCTGGTCGGACTCGCCTGCTCGCAGCCCTTCGCGGCCGGCGAGGTCTACCAGGAAGTCACCGGCGCCGCGCCCTATGCGAAGCTGACGCGCCAGGACTTCGATGCGGTCCTCGACTTCGTCGCGACCGGCGGCTACGCGCTCAAGGCCTATGAACGCTATAAGCGGCTGCGCCAGATGCCCGATGGCCGCTGGCGCATCGGCAACCCGACCTTGGCCCAGCGCTACCGCATGAACATCGGCACGATCGTCGAGGCGATCACAATCAAGGTGAAGCTGAGGGGCGGGCCGGTCCTGGGCGAGGTCGAGGAGTATTTCGTCAACCTGCTGACGCCGGGCGACACCTTCATCTTCGGCGGCCGGCTCCTCTGCTTCGAAGGTATCCGCGAGACCTGGGCCGAGGCGACGCCGGCCTCCGGCGGCGAACCGATGATTCCGGCCTACGAGGGCGGCCGCCTGCCGCTGACCACGCACCTCGCCGAGCGCGTGCGCGCGATGCTGGAAGACTCGAACGTCTGGCCGACGCTGCCGAAGGCGGTCGAGGACTGGCTCGACCTGCAGCGTTGGCGCTCGGTGCTTCCCCGTTGCGGCGAGCTGCTGGTCGAATCCTTCCCGCGCGGCAACAAGGAATTCTTCGTCGCCTACGCCTTCGAGGGCCGCAACGCGCACCAGACCCTCGGCATGCTGGTGACGCGGCGGATGGAGCGGATGGGCTTGAAGCCTCTCGGCTTCGTCGCCTCCGACTACGTGCTCGCGGTCTGGAGCCTGAAGGCGGCCGACGACATGGACGCGCTTTTGGACAAGGACATGCTCGGCGACGACCTCGAGGACTGGCTCGCCGAGTCGAGCCTGATCAAGCGCACCTTCCGCAACGTCGCGGTGATCGCGGGCCTGGTCGAGCGCCGCTATCCGGGCAAGGAGAAGTCGGGACGGCAGGTCACGGTGAATACCGATCTCATCTACGACGTGCTCCGCCGCCACGACCCGCAGCACATCCTCTTGCGCGCGACCCGCGCCGACGCCGCGACCGGCCTTCTCGACGTGCGCCGCCTCGCCGACTTCCTGGTGCGCATCGAAGGGAAGATCCGTCACCGCGTCCTCGACCGCGTCTCGCCGCTGGCCGTGCCGGCGATGCTCGACATCGGCCGCGAACGCGTCGACGGTGCCGGCATCGACGATCTCTGGGAAGAGGCGGCGGAAGAACTGATCGCCGAGGCGATGAACCCGCGCCCGCAGGGCCAACTGCCGCTTTGATTAGCTTCCGTCGTCGTTTGCAGTTGCCCTTGCGCGCACCATGTCCAATTGTGACGATGGGGCTATGTCGCGATTCTCTGCCTGGAAAATATCGACCTATGCGCTACTGACGCTCGTCGTCCTAAGCATCGTCGCGTTCGTGAACAGTCACCTGTGGGTAATTTTCTTCGAGCCGTCGTCGATCGTGCCAGCGCTGGACCCTGGCGTCGAGATCGACAAGCCGAAGCTTGCGTTCATGGCTCAGCAGCCCTACCAGGGCTACTACGGTGCGTGGATACAATTCGCTTCGGCGTGCCTTGCGACCATCGCTGCGACCGCGGCCGTCTTTAGCGTGGTGATCCCTATACGAGCCGAGGATCGGCGAGCCAGAGAGCGCCGTCAGCAGGAACTGGTTGCACTCGCTTTCGCGCTTCGTGCGGAATGCCGGCAGGTGATCGATCAGATCCCGGCCCTGCAACAGCGAGCGGAATCTCTGAAGCAGCATATGGGACGTGTTTCTGGCGGTATCACCGCGGCAAACGCCGGGCCGCTAACTGTTGCAGTGGATTTCTGTCGACCGATTGTTCCAGACACCCTGACTAAGGACGGTCTCGGGCATTTGGGCGGCCAGATGACCGAATCCGCTTACTACTTCCGATCCAAACTTCTTGACGTAAAGACGGCAGTCAGCGAGGCGCAGGGTATTTGGAAGTCCCTTCTTGAAAACGTAAGTGTCGGCACGAACGAGGCGGCCGGCCAGTTCGAACGGATTGCCGACGAGTTGCGTCAGGCGCGAGAGCGAGGTCTCGCGCTCAAAACGATGGTTGATGAGTGGCTGAAAAGCCAGGGCGTCGATGTTCCTCGAGAGAATCCTTAGATCGGAGACTGGTGCCCGAAAATACGAATTCGGACTAGAGCT
>CAZZLX010000690.1:0-2359 GCA_964655235.1 uncultured Rhizobium sp. | reverse complement strand
CCGCGTCAACCTCGACAGCCACATCAGCCGCATCGACCTGATCGGCAAGGACGCGATCGTGGTGAAGGACGGCAAGCAGGTGACCGCGTTCAAGGAAGGCATCCTTCCCTGGGCGCTGCAGAACCCGACCGCGCTCGTGTTCGACGAGTACGACGCCGGCCGCGCTGACGTGATGTTCGTGATCCAGCGCGTGCTCGAGGTCGAGGGCAAGCTGACCCTGCTCGACCAGAACCGCGTCATCCGCCCTCACCCGGCGTTCCGCCTGTTCGCGACGGCGAACACCGTCGGCCTCGGCGACACCACGGGCCTCTATCACGGCACCCAGCAGATCAACCAGGGCCAGATGGACCGCTGGTCGATCGTCGCCACGCTGAACTACCTGCCGCACGACGCGGAGGTGAACATCGTGCTGGCGAAGGTGCCGCACTGGAACAACGACGAGGGCAAGAAGACCATCTCGGCGATGGTCGCGCTCGCCGATCTCACGCGCTCGGGCTTTGTCGCCGGCGACATCTCGACTGTCATGAGCCCGCGCACGGTGATGACCTGGGCCGAGAATGCCCGCATCTTCGGCGACATCGGCTTCGCCTTCCGTCTCACCTTCCTCAACAAGTGCGACGAGATGGAGCGCGCGACGGTCGCCGAGTACTACCAGCGCTGCTTCGGCACCGAGCTGCCGGAGTCCGGCGTGAAGGCGAACCTCGTCTAAGAGGTAAGGACGTCGATGAGCGCGCCGAACCGCAACGCCGACGAGGCGGCGGTCGAAAACTTCAAGCAGTCGACCGCCGCGACGCTTCGCGCGATGTCGCATCGCGACGACATCGAGGTCGCCTTCGGCGCCGAGCCGCCGGGGCTGTCGGGCAATCGTGCGCGCGTGCCGCAGCCGACGCGCAACCTCACCTCCGGCGAGGTTGCGCACGTCCGCGGCGAAGCCGACTCGATCGCGCTCAAGGTCCGCCACCACAATCGCGCGCTCCACGCCAAGCGCATGCCGCACGGCCAGATGGCGCGCTCGATCTACGAGGCGGTCGAGCAGACCCGTTGCGAGTCGATCGGCGCCAACCGCATGGCCGGCGTGCAGGAGAACCTGACGGCGGCCCTCGAGCAACGCTATCGCAAGAAGGGCTTCGAGCGGATCACCGAACGGTCGGATGCAACGCTGGTCGAGGTCGTCCGCCTGATGACGCGCGAGGCGTTGACCGGCGTGAAGCCGCCGGCGTCGGCGCGTCATGTCGTCGATCTCTGGCGTCCGTTCATCGAATCCAAGTGCGGCGCCGATTTCCGCGAGATGAATCGCTCGGTCGAGGACCAGGAGAAGTTCCAGCACTGGGTCCGCCAGCTGATCGAAGACCTCGACCTCGAATCCGCCGAGGAGGCGGAGCTCGAGGACGATCCGAACGAGGAAGAGGGCGGCGACGACTCCGAAAGCCAGGACCCGAACTCGGAAGCCGGCCAGCGCGGCGCCTCGGAGTCCGACGCATCGCAGACCATGGCGCCGGACATGCAGCCGGCCGAGGACGGCGAGGACGGGGCCGAAGAGGCCGACGGCGAGATGCAGCCCGGCATGGGCGACGAGCAGCCGGGCAATCCCGGCATGCCGCAGATGCACGGCCGCAACGCGCCAAGCGACCTTGAGCTCTACAAGCCGTTCACCGCCGAGTTCGACGAGGTCGTGGTCGCCGACGGGCTCTGCGATCCGGACGAGCTCTCGCGCCTTCGCCAGCTCCTCGATCAGCAGCTCTCGCATCTGCAGGGCGTGATCGGCAAGCTCGCCAACCGCCTGCAGCGCCGCCTGATGGCGAAGCAGAACCGCTCCTGGCAGTTCGACCTCGAGGAAGGCCTGCTCGACGCGGGCCGGCTTGCGCGCGTCGTCGTCAACCCGACGCATGCGCTGTCATACAAGGTCGAGCTAGACACCGAATTCCGCGACACCGTTGTGACCCTGCTGATCGACAACTCGGGCTCGATGCGCGGGCGGCCGATCACGATCGCGGCGATGAGCGCCGACATCCTGGCGCGCACGCTGGAGCGCTGCGGCGTCAAGGTCGAGATCCTGGGATTCACCACGCGCGCCTGGAAGGGCGGCCAGTCGCGCGAGCGCTGGATTGCGTCCGGCAAGCCCGCGAACCCGGGCCGCCTCAACGATCTCCGCCACATCATCTACAAGCCCGCCGACGCCCCCTGGCGGCGCGCGCGCAAGAGCCTCGGGCTCATGCTGCGCGAAGGCATCCTCAAGGAGAACATCGACGGCGAGGCGCTGCTCTGGGCGCATGAGCGGCTGCTGCCGCGACCGGAGAAGCGCAAGATCCTGATGGTCATCAGCGACGGCGCCCCGGTCGACGATTCCACGCTGTCGGTC
>CAZZLX010000689.1:0-2361 GCA_964655235.1 uncultured Rhizobium sp. | reverse complement strand
CAATGCCGGCCAGCTCATCCCCCAGGTGTACGGTGTCGCGGTGGTCGTCGCCTACGACGCCGTCGTCACCTTCATCATCGCCAGGATCATCGACATGGCGATCGGACTCCGCGTTGATGCCGATACCGAACGGGAGGGGCTCGACCTCAACCTCCACGGCGAGGTCGTGCACTAGGCGATTGGCATCACGTCTGGGGGGAAGGGGCGCCTTCGGGCGCCCCTTCTCGTTTCGGGTGATTTTCCCCGGACTTCACAAAATCTTGTCCGCCGGGCATTGTTTGCGCCCAATCGCCCCGGGGGAGCGTCGATCAGCCGATGAAAGTCGCCGTGCTCAAGGAACGTCGGGCCGACGAGCGGCGCGTCGCCGCCTCGCCCGAGACCGTCAGGAAAATGAAGGGGCTCGGCCTCGACGTCGTCGTCGAGAGCGGTGCCGGTGCCGGCGCCTCCATCCCCGACCAGGCCTTCCGGGATGCCGGCGCCGTTCTGGCCCCCGACCGTACAGCCGCACTCTCGGGCGCCGACGTCGTGATCGCGGTGCAGCGGCCTGACGTCTCCGACATCCCGCTCTTCAAGGAAGGAGCGGCGCTGATCGGGCTGCTCGCGCCTTATGCGGACAAGGACCAGATCAAGGCGATCGCGGAGCGGAAGATCCAGGCCTTCTCGCTCGAGCTGGTGCCACGCATCACCCGTGCGCAGAGCATGGACGTGCTGTCCTCGCAGTCGAATCTTGCAGGATATCGCGCGGTGCTCGACGCCGCCTATGAGTTCGGCCGCGCCTTCCCGATGATGATGACCGCCGCCGGCACCGTGCCGCCGGCCCGCGTCTGCGTGATCGGCGCCGGCGTCGCCGGACTGCAGGCGATCGCGACCGCCAAGCGCCTCGGCGCCATCGTTTCCGCCTTCGACGTCCGCGCCGCGGTCAAGGAGCAGGTGCAGTCGCTGGGCGCCACGTTCATCGAGGTCGACGAAGCCGCGTCGAAGGCGGCCGAGACCGCCGGCGGCTACGCCAAGGAGATGAGCGAGGAGTACAAGCAGAAGCAGGCGGCGAAGCTTGCCGAGACGCTGAAGAAGACCGACATCGTGATCTGCACCGCGCTGATCCCGGGCCGTCCGGCGCCGGTGATCGTGACCGAGGCGATGGTCAAGGACATGAAGCCCGGATCGGTGATCGTCGATCTCGCTGTCGAGCAAGGCGGCAACTGCCCGCTCTCGGAGAAGGGCAAGGTCGTCGAGAAGCACGGGGTCAAGCTGGTCGGACATCTCAATGTTCCGAGCCGGATCGCGGTCGATTCCAGCGCGCTCTACGCCCGCAACGTGCTGACCTTCCTTTCGCCGCTGATCGACAAGGAAACCAAGGCACTCAAGATCGACCGCAAAGACGAGATCGTCGCGGCGACGCTGCTGACCGAAGGCGGGGCGGTGGTCCACCCGTCCTTCGCCGGTTGAGGGGGATAGCCCAGATGGAACACACCAACGGCTTCGACCCGACGATCTTCGGGCTCACCGTCTTCGCGCTCGCCTGCTTCGTCGGATACTACGTGGTCTGGCGGGTGACGCCGGCGCTGCATTCGCCGCTGATGAGCGTCACCAACGCTGTGTCGTCGGTGATCGTCGTCGGCGCTTTGATCGCTGCCGGACCCCAGGGAATGGACTTCTCCAAGGTCATGGGCTTCCTCGCGGTGATCCTCGCTTCCGTCAATATCTTCGGCGGCTTCATCGTCACGCAGCGCATGCTGCAGATGTTCAAGAAGAAGAAATAGGGAGCCGCCGCAATGTCGACCTCGCTCGCGGCGCTGCTCTACCTCGCCGCTTCCGTCTGCTTCATCATGGCGCTGCGCGGGCTCTCCTCGCCGGAGACTTCGCGCGGCGGCAATCTCTACGGCATCGTCGGCATGGCGATCGCCATCGGCACGACGCTGGCTCTGCCGGGCGTCGTCTCGTACTGGCTGATCATCCTCGGCATCGCCATCGGTGCGGCGATCGGCGCCGTGATCGCGCTCAAGATCCAGATGACGGCGCTGCCGCAGCTCGTCGCCGCGTTCCACAGCCTGGTCGGCCTCGCCGCCGTGCTGGTCGCGGCCGCCGCATTCTACGCGCCGGAGGCCTATCACATCGGCGCGCCGGGGGCGATCCGCACCGCGAGCCTGATCGAGATGAGCCTCGGCGTCGCCATCGGCGCCATCACCTTCACCGGCTCGATCATCGCCTTCGGCAAGCTGCAGGGGCTGATCACCTCGAACCCTTTGGTGTTCCCGGGCCAGCATCTGCTGAACGCGCTGCTGCTCGCGCTCCTGATCGCGGCGATCGGGTATTTCTGCTTCGACCAGTCGCCCATGATCTTCTGGATCATCGTCGGCCTGT
>CAZZLX010000688.1:0-2368 GCA_964655235.1 uncultured Rhizobium sp. | reverse complement strand
GAACGCAGGGTTCTGACGCGCCAGGTCGATCATCGTGCGGTCGACCAGCTCGACTGCCGCCGGGCCCAGCGTGACGATGTGCCGGGTCAGGTCCATCGCCTGGTAGAAGGTCGGGAAGTGGACGACGCCGAGCGTCTTGTGCTTCGGCAGCGGCGAGAGCTTCAGGTGCAGCTGGCGCGAATAGGCGAGGGTGCCCTCGGACCCCACGAGCAGGTGGGCGAGGTTGTGGCCCTCCGGCTTGACGGTCTCGAGATTGTAGCCGCCGACCCGGCGCAGCAGCTTCGGATAACGCGCCTCGATCTCGCCCGCTTCGCGCGCGGCGATGGCGCGCACCCGGCTCGCGATGTCGAGCAGTCTCGGCGAGCCCGAGACCTCGGCGAGGTTGCCGCCGACCTC
Source organism: uncultured Rhizobium sp. (assembly GCA_964655235.1). Classification (GTDB taxonomy): domain Bacteria; phylum Pseudomonadota; class Alphaproteobacteria; order SHVZ01; family SHVZ01; genus SHVZ01. The sequence continues at coordinate 1,972 of CAZZLX010000688.1, read as the reverse complement.
GCCGAAATAGGCCTGGGTCCCGTCGGCGAGCACCGCGTCGATGCCGGCCACGTTGTGGACCATGTTGCCGTAGCGGATCGAGCGTGAGCCGCAGGAGTTGTTGCCCGCCATGCCGCCGATCGTGGCTTGCGCGCTCGTCGAGACGTCGACCGGGTACCAGAGGCCATGCGGGCGCAGGAACGCATTCAAATGATCGAGCACGATGCCGGGCTGGACCACGACCGTGGCCGCCTCCTTGTCGAAGTCGACGACCTTGTTCAGGTGCTTCGCGTTGTCGATGACGACCGCCTCGCCGACGGTCTGGCCGCATTGCGAGGTGCCGGCGCCGCGAGGAAGGACCGGCACGCCTTCGTCGAACGCGATCGCCAGCGCCGCCAGCGCGTCGGCCTCGTCGGCCGGCACGACGACGCCGATCGGGTCGATTTGATAGATCGAGGCGTCCGTGGCATAGCGGCCGCGGTCGGCCGCCCCGAACATCACGGATCCGCGGATCTCGCGCCGGAGCCGCTCCTGCAGCCTGGTGCCGCCCGCGACCCCGTTACCGTCCCCCATGATGCGCCTTTCTCCTGCGTGCCTGGCCCCTTAAGATTACCGCTCACGTCGAACCAGTGGAACCTTAAGCCATGGTCAAGCTGAGCAACGCGCCGAGCGGGCGTCATTTCCTGCAGATCCCGGGCCCGACCAACGTGCCAGACCGCGTGCTCCGCGCCATCGACAACGCCACCATCGATCATCGGGGGCCGGAGTTCGGCGCGCTCGGCCGCAAGGTGCTGGAGGGGATCAAGCCGATCTTCGGCACCAAGGCGGACGTGGTGATCTACCCGGCCTCCGGCACCGGGGCCTGGGAAGCAGCGCTGGTCAATACGCTCTCGCCCGGCGATCGGGTGCTGATGTTCGAGACCGGCCATTTCGCCTCGCTCTGGCACGAGCTCGCCGGGCGCCTCGGCCTCACGGTCGACTTCGTGCCGGGCGACTGGCGCCAGGGTGTCGATCCGAAGCTGGTCGAGGCCAAGCTCGCCGAGGACAAGAGACACGCGATCAAGGCGGTCATGGTCGTCCACAACGAGACTTCGACCGGCGTCACCACACGGGTCGGCGAGGTAAGGAAGGCGATCGATGCGGCCAAGCACCCGGCGCTGTTCATGGTCGACACGATCTCCTCGCTCGCTTCGATCGACTACCGCCATGACGAGTGGGGCGTCGACGTCACGGTCGCGGGCTCGCAGAAGGGCCTGATGCTGCCGCCGGGCCTGTCATTCAATGCGGTCAGCGCCAAGGCCATGGCTGCGCAGAAGACCGCCAGGCTGCCGCGGAGCTATTGGGACTGGGGCGCCATGCTGGGCCCGAATAAGACCGGCTACTTCCCCTACACGCCGGCGACGAACCTGCTCTATGGCCTCGCCGAGGCGATCGACATGCTGATGGAGGAGGGGCTCGCGAACGTCTTCGCCCGCCATGACCGCCATGCCGAGGCGACGCGGCGCGCGGTCCGCGCCTGGGGCCTCGAGATCCTCTGCGTCAACCCGGCCGAGTATTCGAGCGCGCTGACCGCGGTGCTGATGCCGGCCGGCCACAACGCCGACGAGTTCCGGAAGAAGACGCTGGCCGCCTACGACCTCTCGCTCGGCGCCGGCCTCTCCAAGGTCGCAGGCAAGGTGTTCCGCATCGGCCACCTCGGCAGCTTCAACGACCTGATGCTGATGGGCACGCTGGCCGGCGTCGAGATGGGGCTCAGCCTCGCCGGCGTGCCGCATTCCAAGGGCGGCGCGCAGGCGGCGATGGACTATCTCGTCGGCGGCGCCAAGGCCGAGACGCCGAAGCGCTCGGTCGCCTAGCGGCGCCTTCTCGCCGTCGGCAGCTTGACGCCGGCTGACTTCAGCAGCGTCGTGGCGGCGTTGCGCGCGACCGTTGCCATGCTCGCGTCGTTCCGGACCAGCATCTGGATGATGGCGCCGTCGAGCAGGACCGCGAG
>CAZZLX010000687.1:0-2368 GCA_964655235.1 uncultured Rhizobium sp. | reverse complement strand
GAAGCGCGGGCCGCGGTGGACGGCTTCGTTAGGTCGTCGGCCAAGGTCGACTCAGGCCTTCTCGGACGCCTGGTTCAGTTTGCACCCGACTTCGCCCGCGGTATCGGCAGGTCGGTGCCGGACGCCATGCGGCTTTTGACCGAGACGGCCGGGCAGGGCTTCCAGGCGATCGTCAAGCTCGACGATCAGTTCGACGTCCTGACGACGAGCGAGCGACAGCAGGTGCGCCAGCTCGCCGAGCACGGTCAGCAGGCGCAGGCATTGGATATCGCGCTCGCCGCCCTGGAGCGCCGCTTCGGCGGCCTCAACGATCTCGTGCTGTCGCCGGCCGCCAAGGCTTTTGGAAATCTCGGGCGGGCCTGGGACGATCTGGTGACCTCGATCGCCGTGAGCGAGCCCTTCGTCCATCTCGCCGGCATTCTCGCCAAGGACCTGGAGGCGATCGCAGGCTTCCTCGTCAAGCCGTCGCCGGAATCAGAGCTGGCATCCAACGTGGTGGCGGCAAGCCGGAAGGCGATCCAGGCAGAGGATGAGCTGGCGCGGGCGCGTGCCCGGGATGACGGCTCCAAGCTGTCCGAGGGGCTGATCCTCGAGCTCGAGGGCCGTGCACGACGGCTCAACCAGACCCTCGATGCTCTCCTTGAGAAGGCGCGGCAGCTTGCGTCGGACACCTCGACGCCGACGGGCGGTGCCAGCAATGAAAGCGTCGGCCTATCCAGGACCGACCAGAAATACATCGACGACGCGACCGCGGCCTATGAGCGCCAGCATCGCGTGCTGACGGCCAATGTCGCCGACCGCGCGCTGCTGTCGGCCGCGATCAAGGCGGAAGACGAGGCGCTAAAGGCTGCCCTCGGTCCGGCGGCGGCGGAGAGGCTGAAGACACTTCGCCAGAAGGAGATCCTGGATCAGCGTCAGGCCGCTGGCCACGACATGATCGTCCTCGCCGGCGAAGAAGCGGCTGCGGCGGACCGTCTGGCGGCGGCTCAGGCTTCGGGGGCCAGCGAGGTTGCCAAGGTCACGGCCGAGAACAAGGCGCTCGCTCTCGTGCTCGCCGGCACGATCAACGCAACCGAAAGGGGGGCTGTTGCCAATGCGCTCGCCAGCAAGGCGGCGCACGAGGCGGCGGCGGCCCAGGCTGAGCGGAACCGGACGCTGGCCGAGGGCAATGCCGATCTTCAGCGTCTGCTCGACGCGGAGGGGAAGGGCGCTGCCGCCGTCGCGGAAGTCGCCCGCCAGAACGATGTCGCGCGTCAGGCGCGCGATCTCCGCGCCAAGGCCGAGGCGGACGGGTCGGACCAGGCGATTGCCCTGGCCGAACAGCAGATCCCCCTGCTGGACACCGAGACCAGGCGCCAGCTCGAGCTGACCCTGGCGATCCAGAACAAGAAGGCGCTTCTCGGCAAGACCGACGAGCTCGACCTTGCGCAGAAGGAGCTAAGTCTTCTTGGCGAGACCGCCCAGGTCCGCGAGCGCGCCCTTGAGCACCTGAGAGCCGAGCAGGACCTCCGGCGTCGCGGCATCGACCTCCTCTCCGAAGAGGGGCAGTCCTATCTGACGCTCGCCGACAGGATCGGCGCGACCAAGGGGGAGATCGAACGTGTCCGCGAGGCCCAGCAGGCATGGGGGCGGGTTGCGGATGAGGTGACCACCAAGTTCATCGACGGCCTCGAGGCAGGGAAATTCAGCCTGGCGAGCCTCGGCGATCTTTACAGGGACATCGCCAAGCAGATGATCCTCCGCCCGATCGTCCTGCCGATCGTCCAGCAGGCCTTCGGCGTGCCGGTGACGCAGCAGACGAGCCCGTTCGCTCCCTTCCAGGCCGCACAGCAGGCAAGCAGCAGCCTCAGCTTTCTAAGCAACCCGATTTCGTCGCTCTCCAACCTGTTCTCGCCCAACAACTTCATCGCCTCGGCGTTTCCCTCGCTGTTCGGCCAGGGGATTTCCGCCGGCGGCCTCCTCGCTTCCGGCCTCACCGGGCCTGGTGGCCTGATGCTCGGCAGTGGCGTTCAGAGCGCGGCGGCCCTCAGCGCAGCCCCCCTGGCCGGCCTGGCCCCGTTCCTGCCGGCCCTCGCCATCGCGCTGCCGCTGCTGCTCGGCTCGTTCTTCAGCAAGCGGCCGAGCGTCGGGCCGAATGCCAACGCGACCGTCGGCTGGCAGGACGGCGGGCTTGGGATCGTCGACAGCGGTGCTGACAACGGCGGTGATCGGAAGGTCGCGACCGATCTCGCCGGCGATGCGATCAAGGCCCTCTACAAAACGATACATGAACTCGGCGGTAGCCTTGCCAGCCTCAAGGACGGCCTCCAGCTCGGCACCTTCAAGGGCAAGCTGTTCGTCGACGACACGCGGCTCGGCGGCACCGCCC
>CAZZLX010000686.1:0-2371 GCA_964655235.1 uncultured Rhizobium sp. | reverse complement strand
AGGGTCGACGCATCCGGAACGGAGGTCCGCATGGCGTTGCTGAAGATGATCCGGCTGCCCGAGCACGTGTCGCGTCTCGGCACCTGCCATGCCGACCATGTCCATGCGCTGGGGTCGATCGACCAGCACGCCCGCGACCGCGGCGTCTGGCTCTATCCGCAGACCGACTTCCAGGTGCTGCGCCGCTTCTCCGCGATCAACGCCGATACCGGCGCCAGGCTCGCGCCGCATTTCGACCCGGAGCACCACGCGCTGACGCCCGAGACCGCGCTCTGGATGGCCGGCCTCGACCGGAACGGCGACATCGTCATGACCTCCGCCGTCCGCATCGTCCAATGCGCCTCGCTGCGCGAGGAAGCGCGGTCGATGCGCCTGTTCGGGCCGGGCCTCTACCGGGCCAGCACGTTTGCCGGCCCCGCCGCGTCGACGATCCGCGGCCGGATCGCGATCAGCGGCGGCGGCTGGGTCCATCCGCGCTTCCGCGGCCCCGGCCAGACCGGCATCCGGCTCTCGCGCATCCTCCGTCGCGCCGTCGCCTTCCTCGCCTATGCGATGAAGCCGCTCGACTACAGCACCGCCTGGGTCAAGACCATGCAGGTCGTCGACAAGGGCCTCGCCGCCGACTACGGCTTCGATCATGTCGAGCACGGCGCCGACTTCGTGATGGCCGACGGCAGCCTCAACCCGAACTCGCTGGTCTGGAGCGACACCTACGAGCTCGACGAGGACATGGCGTGGTGCGCGCGCGGCACGCTGCGCCGTCCGATGCCGTCCTCACTGCCGGTCGCCGCGTAAGGCGGCGCTTTACACTCCCGCCGAGGCGGGTCATCGTCTGAAGCGACGCATCCCGCCTGCCAATCCCTCCGGGTCATTCATGCGCCGCAACCGCAACGCCAAGATCGTCGCCACCGTCGGGCCTGCGACCTCGTCGCCGGAGATGCTGCGCCGGCTCTTCGCCGCCGGCGCCGACGTCTTCCGCTTCAACTTCAGCCACGGCGGCTACGACGACCACCGCGAGCGCTTCGAGATCATCCGCGCGCTCGAGCGCGAGACCAAGCGGCCGATCGGCATCATGATGGACCTGCAGGGGCCGAAGCTCCGCGTCGGCATCTTCGACGGCGGGTCGGCCGAGCTCGTCGCCGGCCAGCGTTTCCGCCTCGACCTCGACGAGGCCGAAGGCGACGCCAGGCGGGCGCATCTTCCCCACAAGGAAATCTTCGCCGCGATCAACGTCGGCACCGACCTTCTGGTCGACGACGGCAAGCTGCGGCTCCGCGTGCTCTCGCACGGCCCCGACTTCGCCGAGACCGAGGTGGTGACCGGCGGTCGCATCTCCGACCGCAAGGGCGTCAACGTCCCCAACGTCGTGCTGCCGCTCTCGCCAATCACCGACAAGGACCGCCGCGACCTCACCTTCGGCCTCGACCTCGGCGTCGACCTGGTGGCGCTCTCCTTCGTGCAGCGGCCCGAGGACGTGGCCGAGGCGAAGAAGCTGATCGCCGGGCGCGCCGGCGTCGTGATCAAGCTCGAGAAGCCGTCGGCGATCGAGCATCTCGACGAGCTGATCGACATGTGCGACGGCGTCATGGTCGCGCGCGGCGACCTCGGCGTCGAGCTTCCGCCCGAGGACGTGCCCTCGATCCAGAAACGCATCGTGCGCGCCTGCCGTCAGTCCGGCACGCCGGTGATCGTCGCGACGCAGATGCTGGAGTCTATGCTGGCCTCGCCCTCGCCGACCCGCGCCGAGGCGTCCGACGTCGCGACCGCCGTCTATGACGGCGCCGACGCGGTGATGCTCTCGGGCGAGACCGCGTCCGGCCGCTATCCGGTCGAGACGGTGTCGATCATGGATCGCATCATCCAGCGGACCGAGCAGGACACGCTCTACCGGACGATCCTCGATGCCGTGCATCCGGAGCCGGAGGCGACCGCGGCGGACGCGATCTCCGCCGCCGCGCGCCAGGTCGGCCACACGATCTCGGCCGCCTGCATCGCGACGTTCACGATGTCGGGCTCGACCGCGCTCCGCGCCGCGCGCGAACGCCCCGACGTGCCGATCCTGGGCTTGACCGCGAAGCCGCAGACCGCGCGCAAGCTGGCGCTGCTCTGGGGCGTGCATTGGGTGCTGACCCACGACATCACCACTTTCACCGAGATGGTGCAGACCGCGACCGAAGCCGCCCGCACCGAGGGCATGGCCGAGCAGGGCCAGCGCCTCGTGGTCACCGCAGGCGTCCCCTTCGGCACGCCGGGCGCCACCAACGTGCTGAGGATCGCGCGCGTCGGCGAGTAGCGCCTTGCGCCGGCACGCGCTCGCTTCCTAAAGTCGCCGCCTCTCACGTCCCCATAACGAACGGAAACGTCCATGATC
>CAZZLX010000685.1:0-2371 GCA_964655235.1 uncultured Rhizobium sp. | reverse complement strand
CGCGATGGCCCTTCGGCATGATCTCGCCCTTCATCGTGCGCTCGAGCAGGCGGCCGGCGCGTTCGCAGGTCTCGTACATGTCGATGTGCGGCGTTGTGCGGTAGGTCGTGATGATGTCGGCATGGCGCGCCATCTCCTCGCTGGCATTCGCATGCACGTCGAGGCTCATCGCGATCGGCACCTCGGGCCCGACGATCTTGCGGATGCGGGCCAACAGCTCGCCCTCGGCATCGTCGAAGTCCTCGACGACCATGGCGCCGTGCATTGGCAGCAGGATGCCGTCGAACGGCATGTTCCTCTCGAGAGCGTCCAGGATGATCGCGGAAAAGTGCTCGAAGGCATGCGTCGTCACCGGCCCGCCGGGCTGGGCAAACGATGCGACCGGATGCACCACCGTCCAGCCGAACTCGTCGGCGAGGTCGAAGACCGCGCCCCATTCGCCGCGCGTGCCGCGCATCGCCTTCTCGACCTCGGCGTCGCGAAGATAGAGCGTCTTCTGGAAGTCGCCGAGCGTCGTCGGCGTGATGCAGAAGCTGTGCGTCTCGTGCTGGACCGAGGCGGCGAAGACCTTGCGGGACATTTGGGAACCTTCGAGTCGCGAGATTCCTCGCTGCCTAGCCCGCGCGCACCGTCTCGGCAACCATCGCCGTCATCCGGCGCAACGATCTGTTTGAGACGGCGCACTCTCGCGGTAACGTTGCGCCTTCACCCTATCCGCGAAGGTTCCCCCTCCATGGTCGACGCCGCGCGTCTTTCGAAGCATATCGGGCAGGTCTGGGACGACGAGATCGTGCCCACGCTGATCGAGTACATCAAGATCCCGAACAAGTCGCCGAGCTTCGATCCGAAATGGAAGGAGCACGGCTACATGGATCAGGCCGTGAAGATGTTCGAGGCGTGGGGGCGGAAGAAGATCGCATCCATGCCGGGGGCGACGCTGGAAGTCATCCAGCTCGAAGGCCGGACGCCGGTGATCCTGATCGAGGTGCCGGGCGCCTCCAAGGACACGGTGCTGCTCTACGGCCATCTCGACAAGCAGCCGGAGATGGTCGGCTGGTTCGAGGGGTTCGGCCCGTGGATCCCGCTTCTCAAGGGCGACAAGCTCTACGGCCGCGGCGGCGCCGACGACGGCTACGCGATGTTCGGCTCGCTCGAAGCGATCGCCGCGCTGCAGGACCAGAAGGTGCCCCATGCGCGTTGCGTGATCCTGATCGAGGCCTGCGAGGAGTCGGGCAGCTACGACCTTCCCTACTACGTCGATCACCTGGCATCGCGCATCGGCGAGCCGTCGCTGGTCGTCTGCCTCGACTCGGGCTGCGGCAACTACGACCAGCTTTGGCTGACCACGTCGCTGCGCGGCATGATCGCAGGCGAGCTCAAGGTGCAGGTGCTGGAGGAAGGCGTCCATTCGGGCGACGCATCCGGCATCGTGCCGTCGAGCTTCCGCATTATGCGGAAGCTGATCTCGCGCCTCGAAGACGAGGACACCGGCGCGATCAAACCGGACGCGCTCTACGCCCAGGTGCCGCCGGAGCGCGTCGCCCAAGCGAAGGTCGCGGCGGCCGCGCTCGGCGACCAGGTCTACGCCAAGTTCCCCTTCCCCGAGGGGATGAAGCCGATGAACGACGACCTGACCGAGCTGGTGCTGAACCGCACCTGGCGGCCGGCGCTGTCGACCACCGGCATGGACGGGTTCCCGACGCCGCAGAACGCCGGCAACGTGCTTCGCCCCTACTCGACCGCGAAGCTGAGCCTGCGCCTGCCGCCGACCCTGGATGCGAAGGAAGCGCAGACGACGGTGCGCACGCTGCTGGAGAAGGACCCGCCCTACGGCGCCAAGGTCAGCTTCACCAGCGACAAGGCCGGCACGGGCTGGAACGCGCCGAAGCTGGCGCCGTGGCTGGAGAAGTCGCTGGCCAAGGGCTCGACCGAGGCCTTCGGGAAGCCGCCGGCCTATATGGGCGAAGGCGGCAGCATCCCGTTCATGGCGATGCTGGGCGAGAAGTTCCCGAAGTCGCAGTTCGTGGTGACCGGCGTGCTCGGCCCGCACTCGAACGCGCATGGGCCGAACGAGTTCCTGCACGTGCCGACCGGCAAGAAGGTGACGGAGGTGATCGCCTATGTGCTGGCCGATCACCTGGGTCAGGCGAGGTGAGGCGCGTCCACCCCTCTGGTCATGACCGCACCTTCAGTACGTCTCGTCGCCGCGGCCACCGCCCCGTCCGGGACTGATGGCCGTCGACGATCGCTCCAGTCAGTTGCACGAAAACTGAACGACGAGTCGGTCGTTAATCTGAGCTAGGCCGATCCCGACGACGACACCGTTGTTCGGGCATGTGTAGAGTCCCGTGTCGAAGGTCGTCGGGGTACC
>CAZZLX010000684.1:0-2373 GCA_964655235.1 uncultured Rhizobium sp. | reverse complement strand
GGCGACGCCGCAGCGGCCGACGAGACCAAGGCCACGACCGCCTGGGCGCTCGACGCGCTGATGCATCTGCTGCATCCGATCATGCCGTTCCTCACCGAGGAGATCCACGCGCAGTCGGGATACGCCGGCAAGCTGATCACCGGCGAGTGGCCGCTGCCCAAGGACGGCTGGATCGACCGCAAGGCCCAGGCCGAGATCGGCTGGGTGGTGAAGCTGATCTCCGAGATCCGCTCGGTGCGCTCCGAGATGAACGTGCCGCCGGGCACGGCGCTCAAGCTGCAGGTCAAGGATGCGGGCGCGGAGACCAAGCGCCGTCTCCAGGCCTATGGCGACCTGATCCGCAGGCTCGCGCGCGTCGAAGGTCCGACCGAGACGAGCGAGATCGAGAAGACCGCGGCCCAGGTCGTGGTCGACGAGGCGACCTTCGCCCTGCCGCTGGCCGGCGTGATCGACCTCGCCGCCGAGCGCACGCGTCTCTCGAAGGAGATAGACAAGCTCGTCGGCGAAATCGGCAAGATCGACGCAAAGCTCGGCAATGCCGGCTTCGTCGCCAAGGCGCCGCCCGAGGTGGTGGAGGAGCAGCGGGAGCGGCGGGCCGAGGCCGACCAGGCGCTCGCCAAGCTCCGCCAGGCGCTCGACCGGATCAAGGCGGCCTGACGGTGCGGTTTCGCGACGCTCTCGCGCCGCGTCTCGCCGTTCAGACCTTCGATTGCTGGCTCGCTCTTCGCGTCGACGGCCAGGTGCCGAGGAAGGACCATCTCTGTCCGCTCGGCCTGCCGCCGCCGACTCTGCCCTACATCATGCTGATGGAGTGGATGGGAGAGGGCGAGGAGTTCCGCTGCCGCCTCGTCGGCGACGGCGTCCGCGAATGGTACGGCACCAGCATCGTCGGCCGGTCGATGCGCGACCTGATCCCGCCCGAAGCACACGAGCAGCGCGCCCCTCTGCTCCGCCATTGCCTCACGCAAGGCGCGCCGGCCAGATTCTCCGGTCCCATGCTCGTCAACAAGCAGCCGGTCCGCCGCGCCGCCCGGCTGTTGCTGCCGGTTTCATCTCACGGCGACACGACCGACGGCATCGTCATGGTCGCCTTCATCGACGAGACCGCCGATACGCGGTCGAGCATCGCGCTCGACGAGACGCGCGTCTGCCCGCGCGCGGAGCTGGGCTAGGCCTTCAGACGTTCGCGCATCCGATCGGCATAGGCCACGAGGTTGGCGTGCCTGGCCGTCCCCGCCTTGAGCGGCGTTTCCAGCGGCGCATGCAGGATGTTGATCAGCCAGCCGGCGGCGGTGGCATCCAGCGAGGTCGGCTTGTCCCCGAGCATGTAGGACCCGCTTCCGAGAAGCGTCGCCAGCGCATCTATGTCGCGAAGACCGATGGCATAGACCTCGTCTCGGCTGTGGCGGAGCGTACCTTGGCCGTTCAGCGTGCGGGCGACGCGACGGCGGACGAGGGGAGGCACGATCGGGCGCAGGGGGGGGCGGCAGGAAGCCGAACACCAGCGGGCCGAACACCTTCCAGCCGGCATCGTCGATCCAACGCGAATAGACGATGGTCCAGTAGAGACTTTCCTCGCACATCCGTTGCCAGGCATGGAGGTTTGCCTTCTCGGCGGCCGAGAGGTGGCCATCCAGAGGATCGCCGTACCTGTCCTTGAGGTAGTCGATGATGAAGCGGGTATCGGCGACGACCCGCCCGTCATCCTCGATGATCGGAAGCTGACCCTTCGGCGACTTCCTGAGATTGCCGCGCTTCTTCTGGAACGGATGGCCGGCGAGCCGGAGATAGGCCTCCATCTTCAGGCAGAATGGACTCGGGTCGAATCCGAAGGCGTCGCCGAAGTGGTGGAGAGTGATCATCCTTCCCCCGAACGTTCGTTTCGCCAAGCTATACGCGGTGCGAGCCGTTCGCGATAGAACCGGCTAGGCAATGGTCGCCGCCGGGGGCTATCGTCCGGCATTCCCCTCAATCGAGCAGAGATCCATGGCTGCGAAGAAGTCCGCGAAGAAGTCCTCATCGAAGGGTTTCGACAAGTCCAAGCTGCCGTCGCGCTACACCAGCGTCGGCCCCGCCTCGGCGCCGCATCGTGCGTTCTACTACGCGATGGGCATGACGGACGCCGAGATCGCGCAGCCCTTCGTCGGCGTCGCCACGACCTGGAACGAGGCCGCCCCCTGCAACATCGCGCTGATGCGCCAGGCGCAGGCGGTGAAGAAGGGCGTGAAGGCCGCCGGCGGCACCCCGCGCGAGTTCACCACGATCACGGTCACCGACGGCATCGCCATGGGTCATGCCGGCATGCGTTCGTCGCTGGTCAGCCGCGAGGTGATCGCCGATTCCGTCGAGCTGACCATGCGCGGCCACAGCTAC
>CAZZLX010000683.1:0-2377 GCA_964655235.1 uncultured Rhizobium sp. | reverse complement strand
ACGCGGATGGCGAGCGGCCTGCTGCGCTCGCCCGAGGCTCAGGCGTCGCGCGGATAGATGATGATCGAGAGATACTGGCTCGGGAGCTTGGTCAGCGCCGACGGGCCATGCGGCGCGCCGGCATCGAAGAAGAGGGCGTCGCCCGGGCCTAGGTCGTAGATCTTGTCGGCGTGCCGGTAGGACACGGCACCCGACAGCATGTAGATGAACTCGACGCCGGCATGGCGGAAATTGGCGTAGGGCTCGGCCTCTTTCGACAGCGTGATCAGGTAGGGCTCGACCACGACCGCGCCGCGAAGAGAATGGCCGAGGAGCTGGTACTGGTGGCCGGCCTTGGTCCCGCGCCGGTCGATGGTGACACCCTGGCCGCGCGGCACGTAGGAACAGTCGCGTGCCTCCTCGAGCTCGGCGAAAAGGCTCGAGATCGGCACGTTGCAGGCATCTGCCAGCGACTGCAGCGTCGACAGCGACGGCGAGGTGGCGCCGTTCTCGATCTTCGACAGCATGCCGACCGAGAGCCCTGCCTGGCCGGCGAGCTCGGCGACGGTCATGTCGAGGCGTTTGCGCAGCGCTCGGACGCGGATGCCGACCGCTTCCTCGACCGTACGCCGCCCGTCCGAGGCGGGCGCGCTCGATCCGGTGGCGAGGTCGCCGCGCTTCGGTCTTGGCTTGCGGGCGGCCATCAGCAGTCGAGCGTCGTCCGCCGCTCCCAATCGGTCAGGTGCCGCGCGTAGTCGTTCCAGTCGGCGTGACGGAGCTTCAGGTAGGAGCTCATGAAAGCCTCGCCGAGGCCGGCCTTCAGCACCGACGACTTTTCCAGGTTGCGGAGCGCGTCGAGCAGGTTGAGCGGCAGCCGCTTGGCGCCCTTCACCGTATGGCCGTCGGTGTACATGTTGATGTCGAGGCGCTTGCCGGGATCGCGCTTATTGGCGATGCCGTCGAGACCGGCGACCAGGACCGAGGCCTGCAGCAGGTACGGGTTTACGGCCCCATCCGGAAGCCTGAGCTCGAAGCGGTTCGGCTCCGGGATGCGGATCATGTGGGTGCGGTTGTTGCCGGCATAGGTGACCGTGTTCGGTGACCAGGTGGCGCCCGAGGTCGTCACCGGCGCGTTGATCCGCTTGTAGGAGTTCACGGTCGGGTTGGTCAGTGCGCACAGCGCCTCGGCGTTGTGCACGATGCCGCCGATGAACTGGTAGGCGAGGGCGGAGAGGCCGAGCTCGCCCTTCGGATCCTCGAACAGGTTTTTCTTGCCCTTCCACAACGACACATGCGCGTGGCAACCGCTGCCGGTCAGGTCGATGAACGGTTTCGGCATGAAGGTCGCGCGGAGCCCATGCTTCTCCGCGATGGTGCGGACCATGTACTTGAAGAAGGCGTGGCGGTCGGCGGTGACCAACGCGTGGTCGTACTCCCAGTTCATCTCGAACTGGCCGTTACCGTCCTCGTGGTCGTTCTGGTAGGGCTTCCAGCCCAGCGCCAGCATCGCGTCGCAGATCTCGGTGACCACGTCGTAGCGCCGGGTCAACGCCGACTGGTCGTAGCAGGGCTTGGCTTGATGATCGGCGGGATCGGAGATCTGGGTCCCGTCCGGCGTGATCAGGAAGTACTCGCATTCGACGCCGGTCTTCATTTCGAAGCCCTTGGCGGCGGCCTCGGCGACGATGCGCTTGAGCAGGTTGCGCGGCGCCTGATCGACGGACTTTCCGTCCATGACGAGGTCGGAGGCGAGCCAGCCCACCTCCGGCTTCCACGGAAGCTGGATCAGGCTATCGGGATCGGGGACGGCGAAGAGGTCGGGATCGGCCGGCGTCATGTCGAGCCAGGTAGCAAAGCCCGCAAAGCCCGCGCCCGACTTCTGCATCGCCCCGATCGCCGCGGCCGGCACCAGCTTCGCCCGCTGGGTCCCGAAGAGATCGGTATAGGAGATCATGAAGTACTTGATCCCCCGGTCCTTCGCCGCCTTCGCCAGATCAGTCGCCATCTAAGTCCCCCTGTTCGCCTTTGCTTAGAACGAGCCTCCGCCGGGTATCCAGTTCGTCCCGGCAAGTGGAACCCGCGCCATCGCGGCCGCCTCGATGGTCAGCGCGACGAGGTCCTCGGGCTCAAGATTGTGCACGTGGCTCTTGCCGCAGGCGCGCGCGATCGTCTGCGCCTCCAGCGTCATCACCGACAGATAGTTGGCGAGCCGGCGCCCGGCCTTCACCGGATCGAGGCGCTGCATCAGCTCGGGATCCTGCGTGGTGATGCCGGCGGGATCGCGGCCCTCGTGCCAGTCGTCATAGGCACCGGCAACGGTGCCGAGCTTGGCGTACTCGTCTTCCAATGCCGGATCGTTGTCGCCGAGCGCGACCAGTGCTGCGGTGCCGATCGAGAC
>CAZZLX010000682.1:0-2397 GCA_964655235.1 uncultured Rhizobium sp. | reverse complement strand
ACCGGATGCCGAGGGTCGCCAGCACATGCGTGAGGTCGGCAGGACCGCCGCCGGTCAGCAGGTAGACGCTGTTGAAGTCGCCGAGCGTCCAGATCATCGAGAGAAGCGTGCAGGTCGCGTAGAGCGTCTGCATCGACGGCCAGGTGACGTAGCGGAAGCGGTTCCAGCCGGTGGCGCCGTCCACCGAGGCGGCCTCGTAGAGGTCGGCGGAGATCGAGAGGCGAGCCGAAAGCAGGATCAGCGTCCAGAACGGCAACGATTTCCAGATATGGACCACGATCGCGAGGCTCAGGCCCAGCGTCGGATCGTTCAGCCAGTTCGGGCCGTCTTCGGTGGTCAGGTTGAAGATGATCGTATTGATGATGCCCCACTCCGGATTCAGCATGAATCGCATGGAGAGGATGGTCGGGATCGACGGCACGGCCCAGGGCAGGATGAACAGCACCGAGAGCCAGCGGATCCACGGTCGCTGCTGCATGAAGAATTCTGCGAGGCCGAGGGCGATCGCCATCTTCAGATTGATGCCGACGATCAGGAACACGAGCGTGTTCACGACCGATCGAAGGAAGATCGGGTCCTCGATCAGCTCCTCGTAGCTGTAGGGATGGCGGGCGAGCCAGAGCCCGTAGCCGATCGGGTAGAGGACGAAAGCGAGGAAGATCAGGATATAGGGCGTCACCAGCAGCAGGCCCCAGGCCTGCGCCGGCGTGAGCCAGCTCGACACGGGCCGCGCCGTGCCGCTACGGGTGATCGCTGCCGCGGTCATGCGAAGAGGAAGCCCGGCCGCCCGCCCGACGGCGAGCGGCCGGGGATTCCGTCAGGTCAGCCGGCGACCTGCTTGATGCGGGCGATCATCTCGTCCACGGCCTTGTCGACCGAGACCTTCTCGTTGACGACCCGGTTCATCGCCTTGGCCCAGACGTTCTCGTTGTTGAGGATGGTGAACTTGTAGTTCTTGGTGAACTCGAAGGGCACCGTCCCCGACTTGAACTGCTGGTACACTGCCTTCCGGTGGCGATCGGCCTGCCAGAACGGGCTCTCCTGGCCCTTCTTGGTGACCGGGAACCAGCGGCCGAGCGCACCTTCGACATAGGGCGTCAGGTTCTCTTCCTGCAGCAGGAACTGCACGAAATCCTTGCCCTTCGCCTTGTTCTTGCCATCGGCGAAGACCACGCCCACCTTCACGGCGGAGCGATACTTCATGACCGACCCGTCGGGCTTGTTGGGGAAGCCGGCGGTGCGGATCACGTCGTCGTAGTACTTCTTGCCGAGCTGACGCTCTTCCGGCTTCAGGTTGGCGTTGTTGGCGTCGTCGAGCCACTTGGCGGCGATCGAGATCGTCGCATTGTGGGTCATGACCGTGGTGCGGTTGTGGAACGCGACGTTGTTGTCAGGGTCCTTCCAGCTCGTCGCCGAGGGCGGCGCGCAGCCCTTGGTGTAGGGCTGGGTGTAGTCGCGAAGCGCGTTGACGAGGCCGGCCTTCACCTTCGGATCGTCGACCAGCAGCTTGCCGTCGTCGTCGACCAGCTTGACGTTGTAGGCGTCCATGAAGGTGAGGAACGAGTAGTAGGAGTCGGACGAGTCGACGCCCATCGGCTGGCCGATGCCGAAGCCGCGCGCGGCGGTCGCCTTGCGGAAGCCCGGCTGCACCTTGTCGCACCAGAACGCCCAGTATTCCTTCCAGGTCTTCGGGATGTCGGCGTCCTTGAAGCCCGACTGCTCCAGCAGGTCGCCCCAGTACTGGATATGCATCGTCTGCTGCTTCAGCGGGAACGCGTAGTACGACTTCTTCTTGGCCTTGTCGTTGTAGAGGAACGTGGTCGAGAGCGCGGTCGCCTCGAACGTGTCCTTGATCGGGTTGATCGCGTCCGAGATGTCCTCGAGCTTGCCGTCAAAGGCCCACTTGGCGGCGGTCTGGAAGTCGTAGACGTCGGCATAGGCGACGTCCGGCGGCGTGCCGGAATCCATCGCCGCGACGGTCTTCGGAATCATGTCCTGGACCGCGTACTGCGACAGGTCGACCTTGATGCCGCTCTTCTTCTCGTACTTGGCGATCGCCTCGTAGAGGGCGTCGTCCTCGGCCTTGTAGAAGCCCTTGACCCAGAAAACGGTCAGTTTTTCCTGCGCCTGGGCCTGCGCGGAGAGCAGCAGGGCCGAAAGCGCGATTGCACTGGCTACGACTTTTTTCATCTGGTTCCCTCCCATGGGACCCGGATGCTACCTGATCGCTCTGTTCCCAAACAACTTTCCCGTGCCCCCGACCTTGGTCGCAAGCACGTGAGCGACGCCTAAAAATTGGGCATGTTCAGGCGAGCAGGCCCCGCCTGGCCAAGTTCCGCATCAGGGCGGTCGCCCCGAAAGTCCAGGGCGGTGCCTGGTCGGTGTGGACCACCCGGT
>CAZZLX010000681.1:0-2402 GCA_964655235.1 uncultured Rhizobium sp. | reverse complement strand
TGACGTCGAGGCAGGGGATGAGGCGGACCTTGAGGCTCATGCCGCCGCCTTCAGCGCGCTCGCCGGATCGACCCGTCCGTCGTAGAGCGCCCGCCCGATGATGACCCCGGAGATGCCGTCCTTCTCGCGCGCCTTCAAACGATGCACGTCCTCGATCGAGGCAAGGCCGCCCGAGGCGATCACCGGAATTCCGAGCCCTCGAGCAAGATCGGCTGTCGCCTCGACGTTGACACCGGCGAGCACGCCGTCGCGGCCGACGTCGGTGAAGATCACGGCAGCGACTCCGGCGTCGCGGAAGCGGAGCGCCAGCTCGCGCGCCGGCAGCGAGGAAACCTCGGCCCAGCCCTCGACCGCGACGAAGCCGTCGCGCGCATCGATGCCGACCGCGACCTGGCCTGGGAACTTCGCTGCCGCTTCGCGCACCAGCGCCGGGTTCTTGACCGCGGCGGTCCCGAGGATGACGCGCTTGAGACCTTTCGCGAGCCAGGCCTCGATGGTCTTCAGGTCGCGGATGCCGCCGCCGAGCTGCACCGGCAGGCCGACCGCGTTGATGATCGAGGCGACCGCGTCGGCGTTCTGCGGCTTGCCGGCGAAGGCACCGTCGAGATCGACGACGTGGATCCACTCGAAGCCGGAGGCGGCGAATGCCTTCGCCTGCGCCGCGGGATCGGGGTTGTAGACGGTCGCTTGGCCCATGTCGCCGAGCTTGAGGCGCACGCACTGCCCGCCCTTGAGGTCGATCGCCGGGTAGAGGATCACGCGTCCTCTCCGTTCAGGCTCTTGTAGAAGTAGAGGCCGGTGACGAACTTGCCGTCAACCTTGGCGTAACGCGGGTTCGAACCCCAATGGACGTAGCCGCGGCTCGTATAGATCTCGATCGCGCGCGTCTGGGTCTCGCGGACATCGAGGTTGAGTGTCTTGTAGCCTGCCTCACGCGCCACGTCCTCGACCGTCGCGGTGATCAGGCCGGCAAGCCCGTGACCACGCGCCCAGGGGGCGACGAAGCTGGTGGTGAGCCAGCAGGAATGTGCCTGCGCCTCGTTGTTGCGCGGCGGCTTCTGGATCGTCGCCGATCCGGCGATGGTGCCGTCGAGACGGCCGACGATCAGCACGCGCTCGGGGATCAGCAGCACGCCGCGCCAGAACGCCTCCATCACGTGGCGCGGGGGCGGCTTGAGCCAGCCGAAGCCGCCGCCGCCGCCAATGGCGTCGTCGGCCGCGTCGCAGAGATCCTCGATCTCACGGTCGGAGAGCTTGGTCACCCGTTCCGCCATGATCTTCGCGTCGCTCATGGGCGCCAGCCGAGGAAGTTGGAAAGCAGCCGCAAGCCGAGCGCCTGACTCTTCTCGGGGTGGAACTGAGTCGCGACGCGATTGGCACGGGCGACGGCCGCCGTCACCGGCCCGCCGTAGTCGGAGGTTGCCAGCAGATCCTCCGGCGCGTCGCAACATAGGTGAAAGCTGTGACAGAAATAGGCATGCGCGCCGGGCTCGATGCCGTCGAACACCGGATGCGGCCGGCGGACATCGAGCTGGTTCCAGCCCATGTGCGGCATCTTGAGTGTCGGATCCTTCGGCTCGATGCGCACGACCTTGCCGGCGATCCAGCCGAATCCCGGCGTCGAGCCGAGCTCCAGGCCGACATCGGCCATCAGCTGCATGCCCACGCAGATGCCGAAGATCGGGCGCTCGTGGCGCTCGACGGAGTCGACGATCGCCTCGGTGAGGCCCGGGATCGCGTCGAGCCCCGCCTTGCAGTCGGCGAAGGCGCCCTGTCCCGGCAGCACGATGCGGTCGGCGTCGCGCACTGCCTTCGGATCCGAGGTGATGACCACGCGCTCGTTCGCCCCTGCCGCACGCTCGACCGCCTTGGCGGCCGAGTGCAGGTTGCCGGATCCGTAATCGACGACGGCGACCGTCATCGGGACCTCCGGGAGGAGGCCCTCATGCAGGCTGCGATACGCATGAGAGCCTCTAGAGCGTGCCTTTGGTCGACGGGATTCGGCCGGCCTGGCGGGGATCGATCTCAATCGCTTGCCGGAGCGCGCGAGCGAGACCTTTGTAGCAGCTCTCGACGATGTGGTGATTGTTCTCGCCGTAGAGATTCTCGACATGGAGGGTCAGGCCCGCCGCCTGGGCGAAGGCCTGGAACCACTCCTTGAACAGCTCGGTGTCCATCTCCCCGAGCTTCGGCTTCGAGAAGGTCACCTTCCAGATCAGATAGGGCCTGTTGGACGCATCCAGCGACACGCGGGTCAGCGTCTCGTCCATCGGGATCATCGCCGAGCCGTAGCGGACGATGCCGCCGCGATCGCCGAGCGCCTGGGAGAAGGCCTGGCCGATGGCGATGCCGGTGTCCTCAGTGGTGTGGTGGAAGTCGATGTGCAGGTCGCCCTTCGCCTC
>CAZZLX010000680.1:0-2407 GCA_964655235.1 uncultured Rhizobium sp. | reverse complement strand
CTCCTACAAGACCTGATATCCTTTCGAATATCGCGGTACCCGACGCCGGCCCGGCACCCGCCGCGGCCGGCGTCGCCGTTTCAGGGGGACAGCATCATGGGGACACGTCTCTTTGCCATGACATGCGGTCGGCTGACCGGCCCGATGGCGAGCCTGATCGAAGGCGGCGAAGGCGAGGCGGAGCTGCCGATCCCCTGCTACCTGATCGAGCATCCGAAGGGCCGCGTGCTGTTCGACACCGGCATGCACCCCGACTGCCAGCACGACCCGGCCCGCCGCTACGGCCCGCGCATCGCCGAGGTGTTCAGGTTCGACTACAAGCCCGGCGACGAGGTGACGGCGAAGCTCGAGTCCATCGGCCGCGACCCCAAGAAGATCGATCTCGTCATCAACTCGCATCTCCATTTCGACCATGTCGGCGGCAACGCGCTGCTGCCGGACGCGACCGTGATGATCCAGAAGCGCGAGTGGCAGGCGGGCTTCGATCCCGACATCGCCGCCCAGCGCGGCTTCACCCGTGGCGACTTCGACCTCGGCCACAAGGTGATCCAGATCGACGGCGAGCGCGACGTCTTCGGAGACGGCTGCGTCGTGTGCCTGCCGACCCACGGCCACACGCCGGGACATCAGTCCCTGAAGGTGCGCCTCGACGGCCGCGAGGTCGTGCTGGCGGCGGATGCCTGCTATTTCTGCCGGACGCTTCAGGAGCGCCGCCTTCCGCCTCGCGCCCACGACCACGACCAGATGCGGGCCTCGCTCGACCGGCTGGCCGCACTCCAGGCGGGCGGCGCCACGATCTTCTTCGGCCACGACGCGGCGTTCTGGAAGACCGTGCCCCAGGGGCCGGCGGAAATAACTTGAGCCGCGCTTGAAAGACCCGCCATTCCGGTGGTAGGTCCGGGGCCGTTCCCAAGGAGCCAGATCCATGCAGAACCTGTGGTCCGACGCCGCGGCCGAAGAGGCTGTCGCCCGCTATGCCCAGAAGGGCGTCAACCGCGACCTGGCGCTTCGCACCTACACCACGCGACTTCTCGGCGGCGTGCCGAAGCTGGTGCTGCATGGCGGCGGCAACACCTCGGTGAAGACCCGCATGAAGGACACGCTCGGCGAGGAAGTCGACGTGCTCTGCGTCAAGGGCTCGGGCTGGGACATGGGCTCGATCGAGCCGCCGGGCCTGCCTGCCGTGCGCCTGGAGCCGCTCCTGAAGCTGCGCAAGCTGGAAAAGCTCTCGGACGAGGACATGGTCAATTTCCAGCGGCTCAACTTGCTGGACGCCGGCGCGCCGAACCCGTCGGTCGAGACGCTGTTCCACGCCTTCCTGCCGCACAAGTTCATCGACCACACCCACGCCAACGCCGTGCTGTCACTGACCGACCAGCCCGACGGCATGAAGATCACGCGCGAGGTCTACGGCGACCGCGCGGCGATCGTCGACTACGTGATGCCGGGCTTCGCGCTGGCGAAGATGGCGGGCGACGCCGCGGCCAAGGCACCGAAGGCCGAAGGCCTCGTGCTCTACAAGCACGGCATCTTCACCTGGGGCGAGAGCGCCAAGGAAGCCTACGACCGGATGATCGAGCTGGTCAGCCTTGCCGAGGCCAGGCTCGCCAAGGGACGCAAGTCGGCGACCACGGTGAAGCTGCCGGCGAAGACCGCGACGGTTGCCGAGATCGCGCCGATCCTGCGCGGCCTGACGGCGATACCGGTCAATCCCGACGACGGCAACTGGAAGCGCTGGGTGCTGGAGTTCCGCACCTCCGACAACATCCGCGCGTTCGTCGACGGCAGCGACCTCACCCGCTACGCCCAGGCCGGCACGGTGACGCCCGACCACGTGATCCGCACCAAGCCGAAGCCGCTCATCCTGCCGGCGCCGGCAGCCGACGACCTGAAGGGCTTCGCCGAGGCTGCGAAGGCGGCGCTCGTGGCTTACGACGCCGACTATAAGGCCTACTTCGCGCGCAACAACGCCAACGCGGTGCCGAAGAAGACGATGCTGGACACCGTGCCGCGCGTGATCCTGGTGCCGGGCGTCGGGCTCTTCGCCCTCGGCAAGTCGTCGAAGGACGCTAAGGTCAATGCCGACGTCGCGCAGAACGCGGTCGACGCGATGCTGGACTCGGAAGCGATCGGGCGGTTCGAGAGCATCTCGGAAGCCGACCTCTTCGACGTCGAGTACTGGTCGCTCGAGCAGGCGAAGCTGGGCAAGGAAGCCGAGAAGCGCTTCGCCCGCCAGGTCGTCGTCGTCACCGGCGGCGCGTCCGGCATCGGCCTCGCGACCGCCGAAGCCTTCGCCAAGGAGGGCGCCGAGATCGCGCTGATCGACCTCGACGGCAATGCTGCCCAGGCCGCGGCGAAGAAGTTCGGCGGCATCGGCATCGGCTGCGACGTGACCAAGCCCGCCGAG
>CAZZLX010000679.1:0-2420 GCA_964655235.1 uncultured Rhizobium sp. | reverse complement strand
GAAAGGGCGCGCGAGTTCATCGAGCTCGAGGACTGGCTCAACGACGGCGTGCCGCTGGTGGCCAAGGTGGCAAAGGAGTGCCTCGACGGCTGGTACGTCGCAAACACCCCGGCCCGAAAGCGCTGGCGCATTGCCGGGCGGGCGGTGGATCCGGAGAAGCTCGACCTGCCGAGTCTCGTGATCGTGCCGTCCAGGGACCGGATCGTGCCGCCGGACTCGGCCCTGGCGCTGGGTTCCCTGATCCCTGGTGCCGATATGCTGCGCCCGCCCCAGGGCCACATCGCGATGACGGTCGGAGCGGGTTCCGACCGAGATGTCTGGGAGCCCATGGCGGCCTGGCTCGACGGCCGAACCAGATCGTGATCCCCGCCGTGAAAATGTCTTTCCTGCTCAATGCGGTAGCCGAATCGGCCGGCCGTCAGCGCGCAGATCGCCCGCATCCCTCCCCGCGGCAGGCCGTTCATTGCGTCTGAGGCGGAACCCCCCTATGTTCCGCCGCCGCCGGAGCCGAAATGCACGACACGTCCCTCATCCGCAACTTCTCGATCATCGCCCACATCGACCATGGGAAGTCGACGCTCGCCGACCGCCTGATCCAGAAGGGCGGGGCGATCGCCGACCGCGAGATGAAGGAGCAGATCCTCGACTCGATGGACATCGAGCGCGAGCGGGGCATCACGATCAAGGCGCAGACCGTGCGCCTCTCCTACAAGGCCAAGGACGGCAAGACCTATCAGCTCAACCTGATGGACACGCCCGGCCACGTCGACTTCGCCTACGAGGTCTCGCGCTCGCTGGCCGCCTGCGAAGGCTCGATCCTGGTGGTCGATGCCAGCCAGGGCGTCGAGGCGCAGACGCTTGCCAACGTGTACCAGGCGATCGACGCCAACCACGAGATCATCCCGGTCCTCAACAAGATCGACCTGCCGGCGGCGGAACCCGAGCGCATCAAGAAGCAGATCGAGGACGTGATCGGCCTCGATGCCTCGGATGCGATCATGATCTCGGCCAAGACCGGCATCGGCATCGACGAGGTGCTGGAAGCGATCGCGACGCGCCTTCCGCCGCCGCAGGGTGTCGCCGGCGTCTCCTTGAAGGCACTGCTGATCGACTCCTGGTACGATCCTTATCTCGGCGTCGTCGCTCTGGTTCGCATCAAGGACGGCGTGCTCAAGAAGGGCATGAAGGTCCGCATGATGGCGACGGGTGCCGCGCACTTCGTCGATCGCGTCGGATACTTCACGCCGAAGATGGAAATGACCGACGAGCTCGGTCCCGGCGAGGTCGGCTTCATCACCGCCGCGATCAAGACTGTGGCCGACTGCAAGGTCGGCGATACGCTGACCGACGACCGCAACCCCACGCCCGAGCCGCTTCCCGGCTTCAAGCCGAGCGTGCCGGTGGTGTGGTGCGGCCTCTTTCCTGTCGACGCGGCCGACTATGAGAACCTGCGGGATTCGCTGGGCAAGCTCAGGCTCAACGACGCCAGCTTCCACTACGAGCCCGAAACCTCGACGGCACTCGGATTCGGCTTCCGTTGCGGGTTTTTAGGACTGCTGCATCTGGAGATCATCCAGGAGCGGCTCGAGCGCGAGTTCAATCTAGACCTGATCACCACGGCACCATCGGTGGTCTACAAGATCAATCTCACCGACGGGTCGCAGATCGAGCTGCACAATCCGGCCGACATGCCGGACGTGATGAAGATCAAGTCGATCGAGGAGCCTTGGATCAAGGCGACGATCTTCGTGCCGGACGAGTATCTGGGCTCCATCCTGACTCTTTGCACCGACCGGCGCGGACAGCAGATTGACCTCACCTATGTCGGCAATCGCGCCATGGCGGTCTACCGCCTGCCGCTGAACGAGGTGGTCTTCGATTTTTACGACAGGCTCAAGAGCGTCAGCCGCGGGTATGCCAGCTTCGACTACCAGATGGACGGCTATGTCGAGGAAGAGCTGGTCAAGCTCAGCGTCCTGGTCAATGCCGAGCCGGTCGACGCGCTGTCGATGATCGTGCATCGCAGCCAGGCCGAGTCGCGGGGCCGTGGGCTCTGCGAGCGCTTGAAGGAACTGATCCCGCGCCAGATGTTCAAGATCGCGATCCAGGCCGCGATCGGCGGACGTATCGTCGCCCGCGAGACGATCAGCGCGCTCCGCAAGGACGTGACGGCCAAGTGCTATGGCGGCGACATCTCGCGCAAGCGCAAGCTGCTCGACAAGCAGAAGGAGGGCAAGAAGCGCATGCGCCAGTTCGGCAAGGTCGACATTCCGCAGTCGGCCTTCATCGCCGCGCTCAAGATGAGCGACAACTGAACCGAACGCGGTTGCCGGACGTATCTGCTCCAGGCCGTTCCTGGAGGACGTCATGCACCGCTTCGCGTTTCTCACCTTTCTGCTGCTGAGCCTCAGTGGCTGCGG
>CAZZLX010000678.1:0-2423 GCA_964655235.1 uncultured Rhizobium sp. | reverse complement strand
CAGAAGACCTCGGACGAGGGGCTGGCGCTGGTATGACGGCTTGAAGCCGTCGTCGTCGCCCGTCCCTTCCTCAAAGTCCCGTTGGAGCCATGGCAGACAAGATCGAAACCCATACGCTGAGCGTGCTCGTCGACAACGAGCCCGGTGTCCTCGCCCGCGTGATCGGCCTGTTCTCGGGCCGCGGCTACAACATCGAAAGCCTCGTAGTAGCCGAGGTCGATTCCGGTAAGCATCTCTCGCGCATCACGCTGGTCACCTCTGGCACGCCGATGGTGATCGAGCAGATCAAGGCGCAGCTCGATCGCCTGGTCCCTGTCCACACCGTCCGCGACCTAACCATCGAAGGCGCGCATGTCGCGCGCGAGATGGCGCTGATCAAGGTCGTCGGCACCGGCGAGAAGCGTGTCGAGTCGCTGCGGATCGCCGATATCTTCCGCGCCCGCGCGGTCGACTCGACGATCGAGAGCTTCGTCTTCGAGATGACGGGGGCGCCCGAGAAGATCGACGCCTTCGTCGCCCTCATGCGGCCGCTCGGCCTGGTCGACGTCAGCCGCACCGGTGTCGTCGCCATCACCCGCGGCGCCAAGGGCATCTGATTTCCGTCTTTCCGTTCCTGTTTCCGTCAAGGGGAGAAGTGTGATGCGCGTTTACTACGATCGCGATGCCGACGTGAACCTGATCAAGACCAAGAAGGTCGCGGTCATCGGCTACGGCAGCCAGGGGCATGCCCATGCCCAGAACCTGCGTGACTCCGGCTGCAAGGACGTGGTGATCGCGCTCCGCGCCGGCTCGGCGACCGCGAAGAAGGCCGAGGATGCCGGCTTCAAGGTCATGACCGCCAGCGACGCCGCCAAGTGGGCCGACGTCATGATGGTGGCGACGCCTGACGAGCTGCAGGCCGCCCTCTGGCGCGACGAGCTCAAGGCGAACATGAAGAAGGGTGCGGCCATCGCGTTCGCCCACGGCCTCAACATCCACTTCAACCTGATCGACCCGCGCCCGGACATCGACGTGTTCATGATCGCGCCGAAGGGCCCGGGCCACACCGTGCGCTCCGAGTACCAGAAGGGCGGCGGCGTTCCCTGTCTCGTCGCGGTCCACCAGAACCCGTCGGGCAACGCGCTCGAGATCGCGCTCTCCTATGCGTCCGCCATCGGCGGCGGCCGCTCGGGCGTGATCGAGACCACCTTCAAGGAAGAGTGCGAGACCGATCTCTTCGGCGAGCAGGTCGTGCTCTGCGGCGGTCTCAGCGAGCTGATCATGGCGGGCTACGAGACACTGGTCGATGCCGGCTACGCGCCCGAGATGGCGTACTTCGAGTGCCTGCATGAGGTGAAGCTGATCGTCGACCTCATGTACGAGGGTGGCATCGCCAACATGCGCTACTCGATCTCAAACACCGCCGAGTACGGCGACTACACGCGCGGCCCGCGCATCATCACCAAGGAGACGCGCGCCGAGATGAAGCGCGTGCTCGACGACATCCAGTCGGGCCGCTTCGCGCGCGATTGGGTGCAGGAGAACCTCGCCGGCACGCCGAGCTTCAAGGCGATGCGCCGTCGCGGCGCCGAGCATCCGATCGAGCAGGTCGGCGAGAAGCTCCGCGCGATGATGCCCTGGATCAAGGCGAACCGCCTGGTCGACAAGGCGAAGAACTGAGGACCGGAATACCCCGCCCCTCTCGCTGCAGTGCAGCAGCGGGAGGGCGGGGCCATCGGCGGTTGCAGCTTCCGGCTGTAACCCCTGCCAAACACTTGCAAATCCACGCCCTCCGGGCGTACAAGGGGTCCGCGGCGACGGGGTAGGGGCCGAAACCCGATCGAGCCGTGGATGGCCCTGTTACCGCGTTGTTTTTGTTAGAGAATTTTGCTTTCTCGCGAGCATCGGCGGAGCGTGCCGGGGGGCGGTCCCGATTCGCGCGGATGGCTGGAAGGCGGTTGAGATGGGCTCGGTTGCGACCGTGTCCTTGAGCTTCGACTGGACGTCGCCGGGTGGCCAGCGGACGCCGTGCCGCCCCGGGCAGACCCGTCGTCTCTTTTCCCGCGACCACTTCTCCCGCGCCTTCGGCCAGAGTAGGCCGCGCGTTCGCACGACCACCCTTGCACGCACACGGATGAAGGACCGTTCCCGCTAGATGTTTTCAAAAGTTCTCGGCTGGTTGTCCGCCGACATGGCGATCGACCTGGGTACGGCCAACACACTGGTCTACGTGAAGGGGCGCGGCATCGTTCTCAACGAGCCGTCGGTCGTCGCCATCGCCAACG
This sequence comes from uncultured Rhizobium sp., assembly GCA_964655235.1. GTDB lineage: Bacteria > Pseudomonadota > Alphaproteobacteria > SHVZ01 > SHVZ01 > SHVZ01. Next base: position 159 of record CAZZLX010000678.1, on the reverse strand, counting down.
TGCGCGGCAAGAAGACCGTGCTCGCGGTCGGCGACGAAGCCAAGCTGATGCTCGGCCGCACGCCCGGCAACATCTCGGCCATCCGCCCGCTTCGTGACGGCGTCATCGCCGATTTCGAGGTTGCGGAGGAGATGATCAAGCACTTCATCCGCAAGGTTC
>CAZZLX010000677.1:0-2425 GCA_964655235.1 uncultured Rhizobium sp. | reverse complement strand
GAAGCCCGCCCGCACCATCGTCGTGATCGGTCCCGACGGTGACGAGGTCGCCAGGACCGTTGCGCCTCTGCCGACCGCGGTTCAGGCCGAGCGCCTGGGCACGGCCGACGCGGTGAAGGCCGCGCGTGCGCAGCTCAAGGGCTTCGCCGGCGACGTGCTCGTGATCTACGGCGATTCGCCTTTCCTGACGACCGAGACGCTGAAGAAGATGGTCCGTCGGCGGAGGTCGGGAAAGACCAAGCCCTCCGTCGTGGTGCTGGGCTTCCGCCCCGCCGATCCAGCGCGCTACGGCCGCTTGGTCCTGGGCAGGGACGGCGGCCTGGAGCAGATCGTCGAATGGGCCGAGGCGAGCGAGGAGCAGCGGAAGATCGGCTTCTGCAATTCCGGCGTCATGGTCGTCGACGGCCAGCGCCTCCAGGGATTCCTCGACAAGGTCTCCAACAAGAACGCCAAGGGCGAGTACTACCTGACCGACCTCGTCGCGATCGCCCGCAAGCAGGGCCTGACCGCGGCGGCAATCGAGGCGCCGGCGGACGAGCTGCTCGGGATCGACAGCCGCGCCAACCTTGCGGATGCCGAACGGCTGATGCAGCAGCGGCTGCGTGCCCGCGTCATGGACGACGGCGCCACGCTGGTCGCGCCCGAGACCGTCTTCCTCTCCGCGGACACCAAGATCGGCCGCGACGTGACGATCCATCCGCATGTGGTCTTCGGTCCCGGCGTGACCGTGGCCGACCGGACCGAGATCCGCTCCTTCAGCCATCTCGAAGGTGCCGTGATCGGCGAGGCCGCTATCGTCGGGCCGTTCGCGCGGCTCAGGCCGGGAACCCGCGTCGGCGCCGGCGCGCATATAGGCAACTTCGTCGAGCTCAAGGCGACGTCGCTGGGAGCGGGGGCCAAGGCCAATCATCTGGCCTATCTCGGCGACGCCTCGGTCGGCGCCAAGGCCAACATCGGTGCCGGCACCGTCACCTGCAACTACGACGGCGTCCTCAAGTACCAGACCGAGATCGGCGCCGGTGCGTTCACCGGGACGAACTCGACGCTTGTGGCGCCGGTACGGCTCGGCGCCGGTGCCTACGTCACCGCCGGCAGCGTGATCACCGAGGACGTGGAATCGGACGCAATGGCCTTCGGCCGCTCGCGTCAGGTGGTGAAACCCGGACGCGCGCGGGAATTCCGTGCCGCGCGCCTGGCCGAAAAAGAAGCGAAGAAGAAGGCATAGCGCAGCATGTGCGGCATCATCGGCATCCTCGGCAAGCGTCCGGTCTCCGGCCCGATCCTCGACGCGCTGAAGCGCCTCGAATACCGGGGCTATGATTCCGCCGGCATCGCCACCGTGGTCGACGGCCAGATCGATCGCCGCCGCGCCTCGGGCAAGCTCGCCAACCTGGCGACGCTGCTGAAGGCCGAGCCGCTCAAGGGCGACGTCGGCATCGGCCACACGCGCTGGGCGACCCACGGCCCGCCCGTCGAGAAGAACGCGCACCCGCATGCGACCGAGCGCGTCGCGGTCGTCCACAACGGCATCATCGAGAACTTCGCCGAGCTGCGCGCCGAGCTCGAGAAGGCCGGGCGCGTGTTCGAGAGCGACACCGACACCGAGACGATCGCGCATCTCCTGACCCATCTGCTCGACAAGGGCCTCGACGCCGAGACCGCGATGGGCGAGGCGATGAAGCGCCTCGATGGCGCTTTCGCCTTCTGCGCGTTGATCAAGGACCGCCCCGACCTGCTCCTGGTCGCACGCCAGGGCTCAGCGCTGGCGATCGGTCTCGGCGACGGCGAGAGCTACATCGGCTCCGACGCGATCGGCCTGGCGCCGCTGACCCGCAGGATCGTCTACCTCGAGGAAGGCGACTGGGCGGCGGTGCGCCGCGACGGCATCACCGTCCGCGACCGCAAGGGCAATGTCGTCGACCGCCCGGCCAAGATCACCGAGGTCACCGACGAGGAGGTGGGCAAGGGCAACCACGCCCACTTCATGGAGAAGGAGATCCACGAGCAGCCGGAAGTGATCGGCGACACGCTGGGCTACTACTACAACCCTGTGCGCCGCCGGATCGTGCTGCCGCCGCTGCCGTTCCGCATCAACGATGTGCCGCGGATCACGATCATCGCCGCTGGCACCTCGTTCTATTCGGCGATGCTGGCGAAGTACTGGCTCGAACGGATCGCGCGCCTCTCGGTCGAGGTCGATATCGCCTCCGAGTTCCGCTACCGCCAGCCGGAGATGCCCAAGGGCGGCGTCGCGATGTTCATCTCGCAGTCGGGCGAGACGCTCGACACGCTGGAGGCGCTCCGCTACGCGCGCTCGAAGAACCAGACCATCGTCAGCGTCGTCAACGTGCCCGACAGCTCGATGGCGCGCGAGGCCGACCTCTGCCTTCGGACATATGCGGGCCCCGAGATCGGCGTCGCCTCG
>CAZZLX010000676.1:0-2427 GCA_964655235.1 uncultured Rhizobium sp. | reverse complement strand
CTCGGGGTCGAGAGGATCGAGCAGCCGCTGCCATCCGACCGCGACGCGGTGCTGGCCACGGGGCGGCACCCGGTCATCGTCTGCGCCGACGAGAGCGTGCATGATCGCCACCACCTGGCGGAGCTCAAGGGCCGCTACGAGGCGATCAACGTCAAGCTCGACAAGACCGGCGGCCTGACCGAGGCGCTGGCGCTGACCGACGCGGCGCGCGCGGCGGGATTCGAGGTCATGGTCGGCTGCATGCTGTCGACCTCGCTGGCGATGGCGCCGGCGGTGCTGATCGCGCAGAGCGCGCGCTGGGCTGATCTCGACGGGCCGCTGCTGTTGGCGAAGGACCGCGAGCCGAGCCTCCGATTCGACGGCAGCAGCATCCTTCCGTTCGGGCCGGAGGTCTGGGGCTGAGTCTGCTTTCGTCGGCCGCCGCCCGCGGTTATGGTCGCAGGCGATGGGGGACGCAGGCCGGATGGATCTCGACGGGCTGAAGGCGTGGGTCGGACGGCGCACGAGCGCCGACGATATGGCGTCGCTGCCGCCGGTCGCCGCGCTCTCCGCGACACTCGATCGTTCCGACCCTGATCCCAGGCCAGGCGACGCGTTGCCGCCGCTGTGGCACTGGCTCTATTTCCTCGAGGCGAAGCCGGCCTCCGAGCTCGGTCCCGACGGGCATCCGAAGCGCGGTGGCTTCCTGCCGCCGGTGCCGCTGCCGCGCCGCATGTGGGCCGGCAGTCGGCTTTCCTTCGTGAAGCCGATTCCGCTGGGGTCCGCGATCCGGCGCGAGTCCGAGATCCTCAAGGTCGAGGTCAAGGAAGGCCGCACCGGCACGCTGGTCTTCGTCACGGTGAAGCACTTGATCAAGGTGGGCGGCACGGTCGCCGTCGACGAGGAGCACGACATCGTCTACCGCAACGCCCCGAAGCCGGGCGACCCGGCGCCGCAGCCGAAGGCGGCGCCGACGGACGGCGCATGGTCGCGCGCGCTGATACCCGATCCGGTGCTGCTGTTCCGCTACTCGGCGTTGACCTTCAACGGGCATCGCATCCACTACGATCATCCCTACGTGACCCAGGTCGAGGGCTATCCCGGCCTCGTCGTGCATGGGCCGCTGCAGGCGACGCTGATGCTCGACCTCGTGCGCCGGTCTCGGCCCGAGGCCAGGATCGCGCGCTTCTCCTTCCGCGCGCTGTCGCCGGTCTTCGCCGACCAAGCGATCACGGTCGGCGGCCGGCCCGAGGGATCGAACGTAGCGCTCTGGGTCGCCAACGACGCCGGCCAGCTCGCGATGGACGGCGACGCCGTGCTGGAGGCATGAGCATGGAAAGCGGTCATCCAGCCCAGGCCGCGACCGGGCCGCTGCCGCCCGATCCGATGTCGGATGCCTGCGCGCGCTTCTTCCGCACCCACGCCGAGCTCTGGCGCTTCATCGGCTTCGTCTCCGACCTGGCGCTCCGCGTCGACGACATGGCGCGGCTCGCGGTGGATGCGGTGCCGCCCGGCGTCAGCGGCCGTCCGGTCGGCGGCGGCGCGCAGATTCCCGCCAACGAAGGCGCGATGGCCCGCACCCTGCGCGGCCAGCGCCATGTCTTCCTCCACATGGTGCTGTCGCGGCTCGTCGACAGCTATCTCGCCTATGTCGCCGAGCTGACGGTCACGCTCGCGGTCAACAACCCGCGGGCCCTGGGCCCCGGGGAGGGCGTGCCCCTCGAGCTTTTGGTCGAGCACGACTCCGTAGACGAAGTAGTCGACGCGCTGGTCCGCGACCGCGTGTTCCAGCTCGCGGCCTCCGGCCTCGACGCGCTCGAGCGCTGGATCGGCGACCGCTTAGGCTTCGCGCTGTTCTCGGAGGACACGGCCCGCGACCGGGTCGCCCGCCTGATCGAGATCCGCAACCTGATCGCCCGCCATCGCGGGCTCGCCACCCGGCGCTTCGCCGGCACCGACCGCGAGGGACGCCTCAAGCCGGGCCAGCCGATCGAGCTCACCGTCGACCAGCTGTTCTCGGATTCGAGCCTGCTGGCCCGATCGGTCACCGACATCGACGTGCGCGCCGCCGATCAGTTCGATCTGCCCCGCGCGGTATCCCCGGCGCTGCCGATCGGCTAGCGTCCGCAGCCAGCGATTGCGCCGCACCACGAAACGGCCCGTTCAGGATTGGACGGAATGTTAAAGATCACCTAATTCACTGAACGTGTTTGGAAAAATTTTCCCGGCTTGACTTTGCTGCGCCGCGGGAGCACATATTGCGGTGCGGCAGACGCAAGCCTTCGGGCCCGTCTACCGTAGTGCCCTTATGGGCGTTTCCTCCCTAAACTCGGGCCGTGCCTTCGTGGCACGGCCTCTTTTCTTTTAGGGCCTGCTTTCAGGCGTCGGGCGGCTGGCTCAGGCCGGGTCCGAGCGCGCGCTGCATCAGCACGCTGTCGACCCAGCGGC
>CAZZLX010000675.1:0-2429 GCA_964655235.1 uncultured Rhizobium sp. | reverse complement strand
CAAGATCCAGGGCATCGGCGCCGGGTTCGTTCCCGACATCCTCAACCGCGAGCTGATCGACGAGATCCTGCCGATCGCCAACCAGACCGCCTTCGACACCGCGCGGCTTGTGGCCAAGCATGAGGGCGTCCCGGTCGGCATCTCCTCGGGCACGGCCGTCGCCGCCGCGATCGAGATCGCCAAACGCCCTGCCGCCAAGGGCAAGCGCCTCGTGATCGTGATCCCGTCCTTCGCCGAACGCTACCTCTCGACCCCGCTGTTCGAGGGGCTGTGAGGGCGTAAACTCGGCCGCATGCCGAACGACGACCTCTCGGAAGCCGAGTTCCATCGCTACGCCCGCCACCTGATCCTCGACGAGGTCGGTGACGAGGGGCAGGCGAAGCTGAAGCGTGCGCGCGTGCTGGTAATCGGCGCGGGTGGCCTCGGCTCGCCGGCGCTGCTCTATCTCGCGGCGGCCGGCGTCGGCACTTTAGGCATCGCCGACGACGACAAGGTCGACCTGACAAACCTGCAGCGGCAGGTCGCGCACGCGACCGACACGCTCGGGTGGGCAAAGGTGGATTCGGCCGCGCGCACGATCGCTGCGATCAACCCGCACGTGACCGTGGTGCGGCACAAGGAACGACTCACGCCGGATAACGCGGATCTCGTCACGGGCTACGACCTCGTGCTCGACGGCTCCGACAATTTCGACACGCGCTACGTGCTGGCGGATGCCTGCTTCAGGCACCGGAAGCCGATGGTCTGGGCCTCGCTGCTGCGCTTCGAGGGCCAGCTCTCGGTGTTCAAGCCGTGGACCGGCGGCCCCTGCTACCGCTGCCTGTTCTCGGAGAAGCCGCCGCCCGGCCTCGTGCCGCGCTGCGAGGAGGCCGGCATCCTCGGCGCCGTCGCCGGTGTCATGGGCACGCTGCAGGCGACCGAGGCGTTGAAGGAGATCCTCGGCCTCGGCGACAGCCTGTCGGGCCGCCTCGTCCTCTACGACGCGCTGTCGAGCGAGTTCCGCTCCTTCAAGGCGGCGAAGGACCCGGCCTGCCCGACCTGCGGGACTAACGCATAAACACCTCGGGATTCACCAGGCAGTCGGGCGAGACGCGGCCGGCGATGCCCTGGAGCGCGTTCTGCGCGGCGGCGATGTTCATGCGGTCGACGCATTCCGGCGACTGCGCGGCGTTGTGCGGCGAGAGCAGCGCGGTCGGCAATTTGAGGAGCTCGTTCGAGGGCTCCGGCGGCTCGATCTCGGTCACGTCGAGGCCGGCGCCGGCGATCGTCTTGCTCTTGAGTGCCTGGATAAGCGCCTTCTCGTCGATGATCGGTCCGCGCGCGGTGTTGATCACGATCGCCGACGGCTTCATCGACTTGAAGCGGTTCTCGTTCAGGAGCCCTCGGGTCTCGGCCGAGAGCGGGCAGTGCAGCGTCACGATGTCGGCGATCTTGAGCGCCGCATCGAGTTCCATCGGCTCGGCGCCGGCAGCCCGGATGCGGGCCGGGTCGATCAGCGGATCGACGACGACGATCTTCATGTCCCAGCCCTGCATGCGGCGCACGACACGCGTGCCGATGCGGCCGAAGCCGACGACGACAAGGGTCTTGCCGGCGTATTCGAGCAGGAGCTCGGTGAAGCGGGTGGTGTAGCCGGTGCCGGCGCGCATCTCGCGGTCGAACAGGGCCAGCTTGCGCCCGACGCCCATCATCATCGCGATCGCGTGCTCGGCGACCGTGGTGGCGTTGGCCTGGCCGACCGTCGCCATCTGCACGCCGCGACGGGTGAGCGCCGGCACGTCGATGGAGTCGTAGCCGACGCCGACGCGGCAGACGACCTTGAGCTTCGGCGCCACGTCGAGCTCGGGATCGGAGAACCGGTAGTTGGCCGGGCGGAAGATGATCGCCTCGGCGTCCTTGAGCGCGGCGCGGATGTTCGCAGGATTCACGTCCTCGACGATGGCGAGCTCCACGTCCTTGCGGGCGGCGAGCACCTTCATGCCCGCCTCGACCAGAGGCCGGGCCAGAACGATCTTCGGCATGTGCGGACCCTCTTAGTAGACCGAGCCGCCCTTGGCCTTCGCCTTCGGCACCGCCGCCGGTCCCTTCATCTCGTCGACCATCGACTTGGCGGCGGCGGCCATGATGCGGGAATCGTTGAGCAGCGTGGTCAATTGATACCCCGCCTCGCGCATGCGCTTGGCGTAGGCGGTCGAGCCCGTGTGGATGCCGGCATGGACCCCATGCTTCTTGCAGGCCTTCAGGATCTTCATGATCAGGTCGAGGCGCTTCTCGTCCTGGTGGTCCATGCCCGGACCCATGCCGTAAGAGATCGAGAGGTCCGACGGGCCGACATAGATGCCGTCGAGGCCTGGGGTCGAGAGGATCTTGTCGAGGTTCTTCACCGCCTCCTTGGTCTCGATCATCGCGATCGCCAGGATCTCGTCGTC
>CAZZLX010000674.1:0-2431 GCA_964655235.1 uncultured Rhizobium sp. | reverse complement strand
TGCGGGTAGAGCGCGTAGTTCTGGAACACCATCGCGATGTCCCGGTCCTTCGGCGCGATGTCGTTGACCACCCGCCCGCCGATGGCGATCTCGCCGTCGGAGATCTGCTCGAGTCCGGCGATCATGCGCAGCAGCGTGGATTTGCCGCAGCCCGAGGGGCCGACGAGGACGACGAACTCCTCGTCCTCGATCGCGATGTCGACGCCGTGGATGACCTTTGTCGGGCCGAAAGCCTTATGTACGCCGCGGATATCGACGGTCGCCATGACGTTCCCTTGTCCCTAGAGGCTTATAATTGTCGTGCATCTTAGCCGCGCTTCCGACCCTTCGCCAAGGCGCGGCGCCGGCTGCCCAAAAATTCGGCATTCACGCAGTTCCGGAGCCGGCCGTGGTTCAGGTAGTCGAGCGCGGTCTCGACCCCCTTGGTGCGCGCGTCCGCCTGGCTGGCCTCGCTCGACCAGGCCGAGTGCGGGGTCAGGATCAGGCGATTGCGGACCCAGGGCACGTTCTTCTTGTAGGCGTCGACCAGGCGGCCGCCGGAGCGCGGCGGCTCCTCGGGGATCACATCGATGCCGGCGGCGTCGATCCACTCGTTCTTGAGCGCATCGGCGAGCGCGTCCTGCTCGATCACCGGGCCGCGCGAGGTGTTGATCAGGATCGAGCCCCGCTTCATGCGCTTGAGCTGGGCCGCGCCGATCATGTTGCGCGTCTCAGGGGTCAGCGGCGTGTGCAGGCTGACGACGTCCGAGGTCGCCAGCAGCTCGTTCAGGCTGGAGAGGCGGCGGACGCCGACCGCGATCTCATGGCCGTTCGAGAGATACGGATCGTAGCACTGCACGTCGTAGCCGAAGGCCTTGGCGCGAAGCGCGGTCGCCGTGCCGATGCGCCCGAGGCCGACGATGCCGAAGGTCGAACCGCGCATGCGGCGCGTCGTTGGGCTGGAACGGTAGTCCCAGCCCTTCACCGGGTCTGCCTTGAGCGCGTTGTGCGCGGCGACGATGCCGCGCGTGAAGGAGAGCAGGAGGGCGATCGCGTGGTCGGCGACTTCCGATGTGCCGTAGTCGGGCACGTTGCAGACCGGGATGCCGACATTGCCGGCGGCGCGGAGATCGACGTGGTCGAAGCCGACGCCGCAGCGGACGATCTGCTTGCAGTTCGCGAGCTTGGCGATCGCCTCGGCGCCCATCGGCATCTCGTGCCAGCAGAGCACGGCGTCCGCCGCGGCCCAGTCGCCCGCCTTGATGGCGGACAACTGGTGCTCGCGGTGGATCAGCCAACGAACCTGCTTGCCGGCAGTGGCGCGTTCGAGCTTCGCATCGTCCGCGAACTGGAAGTCCGGGACGAGGATCGTATGCGTCATGCTCAGTGGGACTCGCGCAGCGTGGGCGTACCGGACTTGCCGACCAGGAAGTCGAGATCGACGCCCTTGTCCGCCTGCAGCACGGTGTCGACGTACATCTTCGCGTAGCCGCGCTTCATCGGCGATTTGAAGCCCTTCCAGGCCTTGCGCCGCTTCTCGAGCTCCGCGTCGGAGACGTGGAGATGAAGCTTCCTGGCCTTGACGTCGAGCTCGATGATGTCGCCGTTCTGGACCAGCGCCAGCGGGCCGCCGACCGCGGCTTCAGGCGCCGTGTGCAGCACGACGGTGCCATAGGCGGTGCCGCTCATGCGCGCGTCAGAGATGCGCACCATGTCGGTGATGCCCTTCTTCAGCACCTTGGGCGGCAGGCCCATGTTGCCGACCTCAGCCATGCCCGGATAGCCCTTCGGCCCGCAGTTCTTGAGAACCATGACGCAGTTCTCGTCGATGTCGAGCTTCGGGTCCTCGATGCGGGCGTGATAGTCCTCGATGTCCTCGAAGACGACCGCACGGCCCTTGTGCTTCATCAGGTGCGGGGACGCCGCCGAGGGCTTCAGGATCGCGCCGTTCGGGCAGAGGTTGCCCTGCAGCACGGCGATACCGCCCAGCTTCTTGAACGGCTTCTCGAGCGGGAAGATGACGTTGCGGTTGTAGTTCGGCGCGTCCTTGTTGTTCTCCCAGATGGTCTTGCCGTTGACCGTCATCGCCTTCTTGTTGATGAACTTGCCCATCTCGCGGATCACGGCCGGCAGGCCGCCCGCGTAGTAGAAGTCCTCCATCAGGTACTTGCCCGACGGCATCAGGTTCACGATGCAGGGGATCTCGCGGCCGAGGCGATCCCAGTCGGCGAGCGTGATGTCGATGCCCATGCGGCCGGCGATCGCGAGCAGGTGGACGACCGCGTTGGTCGAGCCGCCGATGGCGCCGTTGATCATGATCGCGTTCTCGAAGTTCTCCTTCTTGAGAACCTTCGACATCTTCATGTCCTCGCCGACCATCTCGACGATGCGGCGGCCGACCATGTGGGAGAGGATGTAGCGGCGGGAATCGACCGCCGGGATGGCGGCGTTG
>CAZZLX010000673.1:0-2431 GCA_964655235.1 uncultured Rhizobium sp. | reverse complement strand
TCGAACCTCAGGCTTCCACGTGTGTCTCGAAGAGCACGGCTTCGAGCGCTGCCTTTGGCGAACGGCCGCCCCAGATCACGAACTGGAAGGCCGGGAAGAACCGCTCGCACTCGGAAAGCGCGATGTTCACCAGGTCCTCGAGCGATTCGGACGAGGCGCCGGCACCGCCCTTGTAGAGGGTGGTGTGGCGGAACATCGGGATCGCGTCGTCGCTCGACACCTCGAAATGGCCCAGCCAGAGCTTCTCGTTGATCAGGCAGAGAAGGTCATGGATGTCGCGCCGCTTGTTCTCCGGAACACGGGCATCGAAGCAGCAGGAGAAGTGAAGCGCCCGGGTTTCCTCGCGCCAGACGAAGAAAAGGCGGTAATCGCACCACCGTCCTTCTACTTCCGCCGCGAGTTCTTCTTCGCTGGCTCGCTCGTGCAGCCATTCGTTGCCGGCAAGTATTTCTTCGACGATATCCAGGGGATTACTATGCACCCGTTCGGGTGAGACCGCCTGTAAGCTCATTCCCGCCTGCTCCTCGATCGGAGAGCGCCGCTAGGCGCGGGAGAGCGGCCCCGACTCAGCACCTTGGGGGCGCCGATGCTCGATACCACTACGAATAGGGTGCCTTGTAAGTCCCTCTGAGTGCAAGTGATTCGTTCCGTTTATCCCATGAAGATTTGGGGTCGAAAGAGAACAAATACAAAACATCTATGGAGAGAGCGCTCCTCGTCGCGGCGGCTGCGGGTGCCGGTTGGCGTCCTTGTATCCGAGCGTGTCCTCGGCGATCAGCGTGCGCTGAACCGCGGGCGCGCCTTCGCCCATGTTCAGCATGTCGATGTAGCCGGAGAACTTCCTGACTGGATATTCGTCGGCGAGGGCGTAACCGCCGAAGATCTCCGACGCAGCGTCGGCCGCGTGCCGCGCGGCGATCGAGGCGAAGTACTTCGCCTGCGCCGCCTCGCGGCCTGCCGGCTCGCCCTTGTCCATCGTCCAGCCGAGACGCCGCACCAGCAGGCGGGCGGCCTCGACGTTCACGGTCATGTCGGCGATCAGGTGCTGCACCGACTGCGTGCCGCCGATCGGGCCTGAGCGGATCATGCGCGTCCTCGCATAGTCGGAGGACGCATCCAGGCAGGCCTGCGCGAGACCCAGCAGGCGCGCCGAGACGGTCAGGCGCCCGTATTCGAGCGCGGTCATCGCGATCTTGAAGCCCTCGCCTTCCTGGCCGAGGCGGTTCTCCTCCGGCACCTCGAAGTCGTCGAGGAAGACGGCGCAGCTTCGGAAGGCGCGCGACAAGCCGGACATCGCGACCGGATCGGCGCGATAGCCCGTGAAGCGCTTGGGCTCCAAGATGAAGGCGGTGATGCCGCGGTGGCCGGCAGCCGGATCGGTCTTGGCGAACAAGACGCCGGCGTCGCATTCGTCAGAGAAGGTGATGAACATTTTCGAGCCGTTGAGCCGGTAGCGGTCGCCCTGCTTCTTCGCCGTCGTCTTCATGTTGCCGGCCGGATCGGAGCCGCCGCCGGGCTCGGTCAGCGCGAACATACCGATCTTCTTTCCCGAGATGAGATCCGGCACGAAGCGGCGCACCTGGTCGTCGGTGCCCCAGTTGAAGATCGTCAGCGGGCAGGTCATCCCCTGCAGGTTCATGCAGTAGCCGAAGCCGGGCTCGAGCCTGGACACGGTCTCCGAGATCACCCCGACCGACTGGAATCCCATCGCCGATCCGCCGACCGCCTCCGGAAACGCCGTTCCGAACACGCCCTCGGCGCCGAGCCGCGCGACCGCCTCGCGGGGGAACCTGCCCTCGCGCTCGGCGAGCTTCGCCGCCGGCTGGGCCACGTCGCGCATCAGCTTCTCGACGGTGTCGCGCATTTGGATGAGGTCGGGCGGGAGCGTGAAGTCCATGAGCTTCGTTCCTCGTACCCACTCCCTCGCGTCGTATGCGGGGGAGAGGCGGGGTGGGGGCATGTCGAGGTTATCGTGGCATACGCCGGCATCTCCACTATCCACCGCGCCAGGCCCCGACCCTACGCTCCCCCGCGCTTCGCACGAGGGAGGGTTCCGAAGAAGACTTGGCAGGACTATCCTTCCACTATGTCTTCGACCTTCTCCCCGATCCCGCTCGACGATCTCGTCGCCGAGATCCGCGACGGCATGCTGCTCGCCGTGCCGGCCGATTATTCCGGTGCGCCGATGGCGGCGACCAAGGCGCTGATCCGGCGGGGCGTGAGGAACCTCAGGCTCGTCACCGTGCCGCAGTCGACCTTGCAGGCCGACATCCTGATCGGCGCCGGCTGCGTCGCCGAGATCGAGACCGCGGCGGTGACCTTGGGCGAGTTCGGCATCGCGCCCTGCTTCACGCGCGCGGTGCTGGCGAAGAGGATTAGGATCGTCGACGCGACCTGCCCGGCGATCCATGCGGGATTGCAGGCGTCGGAG
>CAZZLX010000672.1:0-2438 GCA_964655235.1 uncultured Rhizobium sp. | reverse complement strand
TCGATCCGAAGCAGGCGGCCGAGTACAAGAAGAAGACCGCCTTCGACATCACCCCGACCAACCCCGGCCTGTTCTTCGGACCCTACAAGATCACCGAGCTGGTGACCTCGAGCCACGTCTCGTTCGAGCCGAACCCCACCTGGTACGGCGATCCCGCCAAGTTCAAGCGCATCACCTTCAAGGTGATCGAGAACACCGCGGCGATGGAAGCCAACCTGCTTTCGGGCTCGGTCGACTACATCATGGGCGAGCTCGGCGTCACCATCGACCAGGCGATCGCGTTCCAGAAGCGCCAGGCCGACAAGTACAACTACGACTTCAAGCCGGGCCTAGTTTACGAGCACATCGACCTCAATCTCGAGAACCCGCTGCTCAAGGACAAGCGCGTCCGCCAGGCGCTGCTCTACGCCATCAACCGCGACCAAATCGTGCAGCAGCTGTTCGAGGGCAAGCAGCCGGTCGCGCACACCAACGTCAACCCGCTCGACTGGATCTACGACAAGGACGTGAAGTCCTATCGCGCCGACCAGAAGAAGGCGGCAGAGCTGCTGGACGCCGCCGGCTTCAACGTGATGAAGGACGGCTACCGCCACAACGCCGCCGGCGACCGGCTCCGCTTCGAGCTGATGACGACGGCCGGCAACCGCTCGCGCGAGCTGGTTCAGCAGGTGCTGCAGAGTCAGTGGAAGCAGGTCGGCGTCGAAATCGTGATCAAGAACGAACCGGCCCGCGTCTTCTTCGGCGAGACGACGAAGGAGCGCAAGTACACCGGCATGGCCCTGTTCGCCTGGATCTCCTCGCCGGAGAACGTGCCGCTCACCATCCTCCACTCGAACCACATCCCGACCAAGGAGAACAACTGGGCGGGACAGAACTATACCGCCTACAAGAACCCTGAGATGGACAAGCTCCTCGAGGCGATCGAGGTCGAGCTCGACAAGGACAAGCGCCGGGCGCTCTGGACCAAGTTCCAGGCGATCTACGCCGAGGACCTGCCGGTGCTGCCGCTGTTCTTCCGCGCCGAGCCCTTCATCGTGCCGAAGTGGCTGAAGGGCATCGTGCCGACGGGCCACCAGTACGGCACCACGATGTGGTCGCAGAACTGGGCCGCCAACTGACGTGACGAAGGCCGGCGGGGCGCGCTCCGCCGGCCTTCTCTCTTTCCGGCCGACGCCGCCATGACACGTTTCCTCTCCGTCCGTTTCCTCCAGGCGATGATCGTCGTCCTGGTGATGTCGTTCGTCGTCTACGGCCTGATCGGCCTGATGCCGGGCGACCCGATCGACATCATGCTGGCGGGCGACCCCAACATGACCGCGGCAGACGCCGCGCGGCTCCGCGCCCTCTACGGCGTCGACAAGCCGATCACCGAGCGCTACCTCGCTTGGCTGATGAGCGCGATCCAGGGCGACTTCGGCTTCTCGCGCCAGCACAACCAGCCGGTCATGCACATCCTTCTGCCGCGGCTGCTGAACACCCTCTACCTGATGATCTTCGCCTTCGTGATCTCGGTGTCGGTGGCGATCCCGGCCGGCGTCTACGCCGCCCGCCATCCGCGATCCTGGGTCGACCAGGCGATCAACCTCTTCTGCTTCGCCGGCATCTCGGTGCCGGTATTCTTCCTGGCCCTCCTGCTGATCATCCTGTTCGCGGTCCAGCTCGGCATCCTGCCGGCGAGCGGCATGCGCACGGTCGGCGGCCCGCCCTCCTTCCTCGACCAGCTCCGCTACATGGCGCTGCCGGTGCTGACGCTGACCATCGCCAACGTGGCCCAGGTCACGCGCTACGTGCGCTCCGGCATGATCGAGGTCCTGCGCGAGGACTATATCCGCACCGCCCGCGCCAAGGGCGCCAACGAGAACCGCGTCGTCTGGAAGCACGCGCTCCGCAACGCGCTGATCCCGACCGTCACGATCATGGCGCTCGAATGCGGCACGCTGCTCTCCGGCGCGCTGATCACCGAGACGATGTTCGCCTATCTCGGCATGGGCAAGCTGATCTTCGACTCGATCCTCGCCAACGACTTCAACGTGGCGCTGGTGGGCCTGCTGTTCGCCTGCAGCGTCACGCTGATCCTGAACCTGGTCGCCGACCTGCTCTATGCGGCGCTCGACCCGCGCATCTCGTACCGGTGAGGCGCTGAGATGGCTTCCGTGATCTCGACCCAGATCCGCCCCGGCGAGGACACGGCGCTGCCGCCGCCGACGCGCCCGGCGCTCCTGATCTGGCGCCGCTTCCGCCGCCACAAGGGCGCTTTGATCGGCGCCGGCATCCTGATCTTCCTGGCGCTGCTGGCGGTCCTGGCGCCCTGGATCGCCGACTGGCGCGGCCAGAACGCCGAGGAGGTCAACCTCTTCAACCGCTTCCAGCCGGCCTCGGCCGAGCATCCGCTCGGCACCGACGATCTCGGCCGCGACCTGATGCTGCGGCTGATCTAT
>CAZZLX010000671.1:0-2449 GCA_964655235.1 uncultured Rhizobium sp. | reverse complement strand
ACGGTACGCCAGAGGCGGACCTTGAAGCCGCTCCGCTGCTCGGCCTCCTTGAGGAAGGTGTAGTTGTCGAAGCGAAGGTATCGCGCCTGGAGGTCGGCTTCGCCGGCGCCGGTCTTCAGCGGCACGATCTTCCCGTCGGCGACCGACATGACCATCTCGTCGATATAGGGGAGCTGGCGCCCCTCGGTATCGATGCGGTGGTAGAAGGGATTGCGCTTGAAGACGAAGCGGTCGGCCGGCGGCGCGGTCACCAGCATCCAGGGCTGCAGCGTCGGCATCGACGGATTGTCGAGCCGGTACTGGTTGTCGCGGCGATTGTGCAGCACCGCCCAGTTGCGCACGCGCTCGTCACGGACCTTCTTCTCGAGCTCGTCCGGCTTCGCGTACTTCTCGTGGAACTGCTTGAGGTAATGCGCCGGCGCGAAGATCTCGAGCGGCCGGGGACCGGCGAGCGCCGCCAGGAAGGTCGGGTTCGGGTGCGACCACGTGTATCGCACGACCGTCGGCGACAGGATCTCGAACAGCGGCCGCTCGCCATGCACCAGCATCTCGATCGGCACGCCCGACGGACGGAGGCGCGCGTTGCCGAACACGTCCTCCCAGGTGTAGCGGAAATCCTCTGTGGTGAACGGCTCGCCGTCTGACCAGCGATGGCCCGGACGGAGATGGAAGGTGAAGCGCCGGTCGCCCTCGACCTCGACCCTCTCGGCGATGTCGGGCTGCAGCTTGAAGTTCATGTCGTGCCCGATGAGCCGCGCATAGCCGTAGACGACGGCGAAGCGCGTGTCGCCGGCGCCGCCCGAGATCATGCGGAGCGTGCCGCCGTGGCGGCCGAGCGTCTGGAACGCGTAGAGCTTGGCGATGTCGGGGCGCTCGGGCAGGCGCTGGGCGAGCGGCGGAAGCTGACCCGACTGCACCGCCTCCATCAGGCTCGGCGGCTCGCGGTAGTTCGTCTGCGCGACGGCATGGGACGTGGCGAGCGCGACGAGCGCGGCGATCGCAAGGCGCATCATGCCACCTCCTTCAGGTCCGGTACCGCGCTGGCGCGGACGTAGTGGCCGCCGCCGACGTCGATCAGTCGCGGACGAAGATCGCCGTCGATCTTGAACGGCTCCGGCCACGCGGACGGCACCGAGGCCTTGCTGTCGACGACCTGCGCGAAGTCGAGCTTCCGCTCCAGATCGGGCTCGGGCACCGCCGACAGCAGCGCCCGCGTGTAGGGGTGGATCGGGTTCCGGAACAGGACCTCGCGCGGCGCGATCTCGACGAGGCGGCCGGCGCACATCACCGCGATGCGGTGCGCGACATAGTCGACGACCGCGAGGTTGTGGCTGATGAAGAGGTATGTGAGGCCCAGCTGCTGCTGCAGGTCCTTCAGCAGGTTCAGGATCTGCGCCTGGATCGAGACGTCGAGCGCCGAGACCGGCTCGTCGCAGATCAGCAGGTCGGGCCGCAGCGCCAGCGCGC
Source organism: uncultured Rhizobium sp. (assembly GCA_964655235.1). GTDB lineage: Bacteria > Pseudomonadota > Alphaproteobacteria > SHVZ01 > SHVZ01 > SHVZ01. Next base: position 982 of record CAZZLX010000671.1, on the reverse strand, counting down.
GCGCGATGCAGATGCGCTGGCGCTGGCCGCCCGAGAAGCTGTGCGGGTAGCGCTTGAGCGATCGCGGATCGAGGCCGACCAGACGCATCAGCTCCATCACGCGCTGCTGGCGCTCCGCCTCGTCGCCGATCTGATGGATCACCAGCGGCTCGGCGATGATGTCGTAGACGGTCATGCGCGGGTTCAAGGAGCCGAACGGGTCCTGGAACACGTACTGCATCTTGGTGCGGAACTTCGTCAGGTCCGTGCCTTCGAGCGCCAGCATGTCGACCGGCGTGCCACGGTCGTTGAAGACGACCGAGCCGGCATCGGGCTTGAGAGCGCGCAGCAGGATCTTCGAGAGCGTGGTCTTGCCGCAGCCGGACTCGCCGACGAGGCCCAGGCACTCGCCGCGCTTCACATCGAAGGAGACGTCGTCGACCGCGATCACCTCGCCCGCCTGCTTGTCGCCGAACCAGGCCGTCTTGCGGATGCGGAAGCGCTTGGCCACGCCGTCGACCTTGAGCAACGGGCCGGCAGCGTCCGCGCCCTCCGGCCACTCGGCCTTCGCGTCCATCAGGCGCATCTGCTCGCTCTTGATCTCGCGGAGGGGGATCAGGCGTTCGCCCGGCTTCATGCCGAAGCGCGGCACCGCGCGCATGAGAGCCTTGAGGTAGGGATGCTCGGGCGCGCGGAAGATGTCCTCGACCGTGCCCGCTTCCATCACCCGGCCGCGATACATCACCACGACTTCCTGGGCGACGTTGGCGACGACGCCGAGGTCATGGGTGATGAACAGCACCGCCATGCCGAGCTCCTGCTGGAGATCGGGGATCAGCGTCAGGATCTGCGCCTGGATGTTGTCGTCGAGCGCGGCGTGGCTTTTCGACATCGTGAACTGGCCGGTCAGCACCAGCAAGCGCGTGCGGGTGTCGAGCGCCGGGCGCTGCATCATGCCGGTAATGACAAAATCCATCCATAGACTGGTGTAGTGCTGGTCGAG
>CAZZLX010000670.1:0-2449 GCA_964655235.1 uncultured Rhizobium sp. | reverse complement strand
GCATGATCCGCGCCGGCCTCGCCGACTTCGATCTCGACCCCGCGCAATGCTTCCTCGTCGGCGACCAGAAGACCGATATCGGCGCCGCCGAGGCAGCCGGCATCCCCGGCCACCTGTTCGACGGAAGCAACCTCGAGAGCTTCGTGAAGCGCCTGCTCGCCTAGCGGCCGGCGAGCATCTTCTCGAACAGCGCCTTGTAGCTGGCGACGACCGCGGCCTCGGTGAATTCCGCCTCGTAGCGCCGACGCCCGCCATCGACCAGCTTCGCCTGCAGGTCACGGTCACCGACGAGACGGTTGATCGCCGCCGTCAGCGCCGGGCGGTCGTCGATCGGCACGAGCAGGCCGTCGGCGCCGTCCTCGATCAGCGCGCCCGGCCCTGCCGAGCGCGCCGCGATCAGCGGCACGCGCGCGGCCCAGGCCTCGATCGAGACGATGCCGAACGGCTCGTAGCGCGAGGGGAAGACGCAGACGTCGCAGGTGGCGAGCAGGTCCTGGCGGTCGTTGCGCCAGCCGAGGAGCTTGACGCGGTCGCCCAGGCCCAGCCGCGCGATCTGATGTTCCAGCGATGAGCGCAGGTGGCCCTCGCCGGCGATCCAGAGATGCGCCGCCGGAACTTGCGTCATCGCATCGATCAGCACGTCAAAAGCCTTCGCCTCGTGCAGACGGCCGAGGGACAGCAGCAGCGGCGCCTCCGGGCGATCGAGCCGGCGACCCGTCGCCTCCGGCGCGTAGGCGCGGAGGATGTGCGCGCGCTCGGCCGGCCAGCCCGACCTCACGATGTGATCGCGCATATCGGCGCTCATGCCGGCGAGGTGATCGCAGTTCCGGTAGTATTTGAGATCGTAGAAGCCGCCGAACCAGCCGAGATTCACCGCGCTGCCACGAGTCACGTAGCTGCCTGCGCGGCGCATCCACGCCATGACGATGTCGGGCCTGTAGTCGTCCACGACGCGCGCCAATGCGAAGCGCGTCGGGAAGTCGATCCAACGCGCGCCGAACCCGAGCTCGACCGGGTCGAGGCCGCTCGCGCGCAGGATCGCCGCACGCGCCGGATCCCGTCGGATCACGACGCGCTGGTCGATGCCGGCGCGATGCAGCGCCTGGACCGTGTCGACGAAGCAGGTCTCGGCGCCGCCGTGAGGCGCGCCGGCCATCACCTGCAGGACGCGCATCAGATCAGTTTCTCGAAGGCCGAGGCGGCCTCGTCCCAACCCCAGGCGCGCTGACGTTCGAGCGCGCGCCGGCTCATCTGTCGCCACAGGCGATCGTCGCTGAGCAGCGCCAGCGTCTTGTCTCCGAACAGCCGCTCGTTGCCCTCGACGAAGCCGGTCTCGCCGTCGACCACCCGCTCGGCCATGCAGCCATAGGGACCGACCACCGCCGGCAGGCCTGCGGCCTGCGCCTCGGCTACGGCGAAGCAGAAGGTCTCTTCCTTGTCGCCGCGATAGACCAGCACGCGCGCGGCGCGCATCTCGTCCGCGAGCACGCCCTTGGAGACCGGCGGGCGCAGCACGACGCCGCGGTCGGCGAGCTGGCGCGCGTATTCGAGGATGGGTTCCATCTCCTTGGCCTTCGCCTCGCCATAGGCACCGTAGGTCGCGGCACCGGAGAAGACGTGGAGCTCGGCCGTCGGCATGCGCGGATGGATGTAGCGGGCCCAGAGCGTCAGCAGCCAGTCGAGGCCGCGCATCGGGTTCGAGACGAACAGCGCGCGCGGCGGCGGCGGCTCGTCGGGCGGGTCGAGTTCGGTGAAGGAGCCGGAAACGCCGAGCGGAATCACGACGCGGCCGCCGTCCGGCGCCCAGGCCGGATAGGTGTCGGCATGATAGAGCGAGGTGAAGACCACGACCGGCTTGAGGCGGAACAGCTTCGAGAGATAGCGCCACTTGAGCAGGTACCGCGCCGGGTTCTGGATCCAGAACAGGCGGCGTCGCGCTCTGGGCACCATCGGCAGCAGGTTGTGGGCGCGATAGGCGATGTAGAGGTCGGCGGACTGCGGCACGCCGGCATCGAGCGAGTCCCAGTCGACGCCCTCCTCGCGCACCGGCTCGGTGCAGCGGTTGCGGACGGTGACGTCGTGGCCTCGGCGCGCGAGCGCATAGGCGAGATGCGTGAACGCGGTCTCCGATCCGCCGAGGGGTCCTTGATAGACGCTCCGCGCGTTGAAGCGGAGACCGTCATCGGTCATGACGATATGGGCCATCCGCCTTCTCTCTCGACCCTCTCCAGCAATCCTCGCGTCACAAGCTCGACCTCGTCGACCTCGAGCCCGTCCATCAGCGTATCGGACGTCCGATGGTCCCATCCCGGTGCGGCCATCAGCTGCGCCGGGCCCATCGGCGTGCGGGCCACCGCCGTCCATCGTCCCCAGGGACGATAGTGCTCGACCGGGCTCGGACCGAAGAGACCGACGGTCGGCATGCCGACCGCGGCCGCCACATGCATCA
>CAZZLX010000669.1:0-2451 GCA_964655235.1 uncultured Rhizobium sp. | reverse complement strand
CGCCGACCAGCGTGCCCACCAGGCAGCCGACCAGGCAGAGGGCGAGGTTCTCGAGCGACAGCGCGGTCGAGAAGCCGAGTACGAGATGGCCGAAGATCTCCCCCATCGTCGCCTCAGTAGCCGATCAGCCAGGGCGCCACCGGGATCGGCAGGCCGAGGGCGAACTTGAAGAGGGCCGCGCAGAAGACCGTCATGACGGTGCCGAAGATCAGGACCTCGCGCAGCCGCGTCTCGGGGCTGGCGAAAGCGCCGACGATCATCACCAGCGGAGCGGCGACGATCAGCCCGAGCGGGCGGATGGCGAAGCCGAAGGCCACGGCGGCACCGAGGATGAACAGCGGTGCCCGGAGCGGCCAGCGATCGAGCTTCTCGCCCGCCTGCAGGAACGCGTCGAGGACGATCATCACGCCGGCGAGCCCGACCAGGATGGCGAGCACCCGGGGAAACATGCCCGGACCCAGCTGGCGGACCGACCCGATCGGCAGGTCGGATCCGAGCCACAGCGCCACGCCGGCGATCACCAGGAGGAAGATCCCGGCGGCGGCATCCTGGGGCGATTTGATCATTGGCCCGTTGCTCAAGCGTCAACTCCCGGATCCAAGCGCGCTGGTCGAGAGCCGGTTCAGCCGGCATCCGGCGTCTGGTTCAAGGTACTTAACCGAGTCGCCCGCAGCGTCGCAAGCCCGCCGACCTCACGACTAAAGGAGGAGGCCGTCCGTTGCCCAAGCAAAAGGCAGGCTCAGGGGACCTTCATGCCCTTCTGCACGGCCGGCCTGGCCGACAGCTGGTCGAACCAGCGCTTGACGTTGGGAAACCGGGCCAGGTCGATCTCCTGGTAGTCGTGACGCGACACCCAGGGATATGTCGCGACGTCGGCGATCGAGTAGTCGGCGCCGGCCAGGTGAGCGACCTTGGCGAGCCGCGTGTCCATCACGCCGTAGAGACGCTCGGTCTCCTTGCCGTAGCGCTCGATGCCGTAGGCGATCTTCTCAGGGGCGAAGCGGCGGAAATGGTGGTTCTGGCCGAACATCGGGCCGACGCCGCCCATCTGGAACATCAGCCACTGCAGCACCTCACTCTTGGCGCGCGGGTCCTTCGGCAGCAGCCTGCCCGTCTTCTCGGCGAGGTAGATCAGGATCGCGCCGGACTCGAAGACGCTGATCGGCTTCCCGTCGGGGCCGTCTGAATCCACGATCGCCGGGATCTTCGAGTTCGGGTTGATCGCCACGAAATCCGGCTTGAACTGGTCTCCCTTGCCGATGTCGACCTTGTGGACCGCGTAGGGCAGGCCGACCTCCTCCAGCATGATGGAGACCTTGCGGCCGTTGGGCGTGCCCCAGGTGTAGAGATCGATCATCGGGGAATGTTCCGGAGGAGAGAGGAAGGACGGAAGACTAGCAGCGTCGCCGGGCCATGACGACGCACAACCCTCTCCTACCGGGCCAGGGCTAATGTTATGAACCCTCCATGACCGGGGGTCCCCTCACCGCCGTGGCGCTGCGCGGCGTCTCGATCTCGTTCCTGATCAAGGGCGGAACCTACCGCGCGGTCGCCGAGACCGATCTCGCGGTCGCCTCCGGCGAGTTCGTCGCGATCGTCGGTCCGACCGGCTGCGGCAAGTCGACCCTGCTCAACGTCGCCGCCGGCCTGATACCTCCTTCGACCGGCGGGACAGAGATCTTCGGCGCGGCCCTCGCCGGCCTCAACGTCAAGGCGGGCTACCTCTTCCAGCAGGACGCGCTCATGCCGTGGAAGACCGCGCTCGACAACGTCGCGGTGGCACTCGAGCCGAAGGGTATCGGCCGACGCGAGGCTCAGGAGCGCGCCCGCACCTGGCTCGACCGCGTCGGGCTCGCGGCCTTCGTCGACCGCTACCCGCACATGCTCTCCGGCGGCCAGCGCAAGCGCGTGGCGCTCGCCCAGATGCTGATCCGCGACCCCGAGATCCTGCTGATGGACGAGCCCTTCGGCCCGCTCGACGCCCAGACCCGCCAGATCATGGGCAATCTTCTGCTCGACCTCTGGGCCCAGGACCGCAAGGCCGTGATGTTCGTGACCCACGATCTCGAAGAGGCGATCTCGCTCGCCGACCGCGTGGTGGTGATGTCCGCCGGTCCCGCGGCCTCGATCGTCGGCGACTACCGGATCGACCTCGGCCGGCCGCGCGACATCGCCGAGATCCGCACCGAGCCGCGCTTCCATCAGATCCACAAGGAGATCTGGGCGAAGCTCCGCGGCGAGGTGCAGAAGGCCTATGCGCTCGGCGAGGGAAAGAAGCCATGAGGAACCGGCTGACGCTGCTCTCGCTCCAGATCGCGGTCGCCATCGTGCTGCTGGTGAGTGTTTTCAGTCTGGGGCTGCGCACCGGACTCGTGGTGGCGCTTACCATTCCTTTCGTGCTCGGCGTGACCTTTCTGGTGATGGCCTGGGCCGGGATCCAGTTACAGAAAA
>CAZZLX010000668.1:0-2455 GCA_964655235.1 uncultured Rhizobium sp. | reverse complement strand
GATCGAGACGTAGTAGACGAAGCCGGTGCTGTTCGAGAGCACCTTCGGCAGTCTTGCGTCATCGGTGGTCGGCGTGGCGAGCCGGATGAAGGCGAGATCCTTCTTGATCGCCGGCAGGCAGAGCTCCGCGTCCTCCTCGGGCGGCATGTCGACCATGATCAGGCCGTCGACGCCGGCCTTGAGCGCGTCGTCGAGGAAGCGGTCGACGCCGTAGATGTAGATCGGATTGTAGTATCCCATCAGCACCAGCGGCGTCGTCTTGTCGCCTTCGCGGAAGCTGCGTACGAGATCGAGCGTCTTCTTCAGCGTCATTCCGGCCTTGAGCGCGCGGAGGCCGGCCGCCTGGATCGCCGGGCCGTCGGCCATCGGGTCGGTGAACGGCATGCCGAGCTCGATCACGTCGGCGCCGGCGGCAGGCAGGCCCTTCAGTAGCTCGAGCGAGGTCTTGGCGTCGGGATCGCCGGCGGTGATGAAGATCACCAGCCCGGCGCGGTTCGCCTTCTTGAGCTCGGCGAAGCGGTCGGCGATGCGCTTGGTCATATCGGCCGCCCCCGGCGTTCGAGGTGGCCGAGCACGGCGGCTAGATCCTTGTCGCCACGGCCGCACATGTTTATGACCAGCAGATGGTCCTTCGGCAGCGTCGGCGCCAGCTTCATCACATGCGCCAGCGCATGGCTCGGCTCCAGCGCCGGGATGATGCCTTCGAGGCGCGAGCAGAACTGGAATGCCTCCAGCGCCTCGTCGTCGGTGGCGCTGACATACTCGACCCGCTTCATGTCGTGCAGCCACGCATGCTCCGGCCCGATGCCGGGATAGTCGAGCCCGGCTGAGATCGAATGCGCCTCGGTGATCTGGCCGTCGCCGTCCTGCAGCAGATAGGTGCGGTTGCCGTGCAGCACGCCCGGGCGGCCGCCGGTCAGCGAGGCCGCGTGCTTGCCGGTCGCGACACCGAGGCCGCCGGCCTCGACGCCGATGATGCGGACGGTGGGATCGTCGAGGAACGGGTGGAACAGGCCCATCGCGTTCGAGCCGCCGCCGATGCAGGCGACCAGCGTGTCGGGAAGCCGGCCCTCGGCCGCCTGCATCTGCTGCTTCGCTTCGATGCCGATGATCGACTGGAAGTCGCGCACCATCGCGGGATACGGGTGTGGGCCCGCGACCGTGCCGATGATGTAGAAATGCGTCTCGGCCTTGGCGACCCAGAAGCGGAGCGCCTCGTTCATCGCGTCCTTTAGCGTCGCCGAGCCCGACGTCACCGGATGCACGGTGGCGCCAAGCAATCGCATGCGCTCGACGTTGGGCTTCTGGCGCTCGATGTCCTCTGCGCCCATGAACACCGTGCACTCCATGCCGAAGCGCGCGCAGACGGTCGCGGTGGCGACGCCGTGCTGCCCGGCGCCGGTCTCGGCGATGATATGGCGCTTGCCCATGCGCTTGGCGACCAGCGCCTGGCCCAGGCAGTTGTTCACCTTGTGCGCGCCGGTGTGGTTCAGCTCCTCGCGCTTGAGGTAGACCTTGGCGCCGCCGAACCGGCGGGTCAGGCGCTCGGCGAAGTAGAGCGGGCTGGGCCGCCCGACATAGTGCTTGAGGTAGCCGTCCAGCTCGCCGCGGAAGGCCGGGTCCGCGATGGCCGCGCGGAAGGCGGCCTCCAGCTCATGCACCAGGGGCATGAGGGTTTCCGGGACGTACCGGCCGCCATAGTCGCCGAAGCGGCCGGAGGCGTCGGGGTAGGCGGAATAGTCGTTGAGCGGTGCGATCTGGTTCACGTCAGGCCTGTGGTCGGGCTCGGCGGACAGCGTCGAGGAAGGCCGAGATCAGAGAGGGGTCCTTTAGTCCGGGACCGCGTTCCACGCCAGAAGAAACATCGACCATCGGGGCCCCGGAGACCTCGAGGGCCTCGGCCACGTTCCAGGGGTCCAGGCCGCCGGCGAGGAACCAGGGGCGAGCGGGGCGAAAGTCCTTCACGAGGGTCCAGTCAAAGGCCACGCCAAGGCCGCCGGTCATGGCCGCGCCCTTCGGCGGGCGGGCGTCGAGGAGGAGGTGGTCGACCAGCCCGGCCCAGTCCCGGGCCGCCTGGAGGTCGGACGCCTCGCCGACCGGCAGGGCGCGGATGAGGCCGGCACCGGTCCGCCCCGCCAGTTCCCGGGCCCGGCCGGGGGGCTCCTTGCCGTGCAGCTGCAGGAAGTCCGGCGCAAGGATCCGGACGATGCGGTCGACCAGGTCGTCGCCGGCGTCGACGGTGATGGCGCAGATGCTGACGCCCGCCGCCCGGGCGGGGGCGGCCAAGCGCGCCGCGGCCTCCGGCTCCACGCATCGGGGGCTTGGCGCAAAGAAGTTGAATCCGAGATAGCCGGCGCCGCCGCGGACGGCGGCCTCGACCCCCTCGGGGGTGGACAGTCCGCAGATTTTGGCGGGAAGGCGCATGGCCGCCATTAGGGGCCGGCGCCTCCCGACT
>CAZZLX010000667.1:0-2465 GCA_964655235.1 uncultured Rhizobium sp. | reverse complement strand
GATCGGGGGTGATGTCGAGACTCTCGAACACGCGCTTGGCGACGATGCGGGCTCCCTGGATCTGCGCCCAGGTCTGGCTCATCGTGTTGATGGGCCCGTAGAGCGTCGCCAGATACGAGACGAAGACCAGGAGCTGGCCGAGCGACAGCCGCGAGCTCATCACCGCCTCGGCGCCTACGTAGAGGACGAGCGCGGTGCCGAGGGCGATGACCGTGTTGACGATCGCCGAGTAGGCCGTCTGCCAATTGTAGAGCCTCAGGTTCGCCCGCATGCTGGCCTGGGTCGCGTTCAGCAGGCGGAGGCGCTCGTCCTCCTCCTTGCCGAAGGCCTGGACGACGCGGATCGCGCCCATCGCCCACTGCACGAGCGAATAGACTTGGCTCTCGGTCATCTTCATCTCGGTCGCCGCATCGACGATCGGGCGGTCCAGGGCGACGATGGTGACGTAGAGCGCGGGGACGACGACCAGCGACACCAGCGTCAGGGTCGGGTCCAGGTGCCACATGATGATGAACATGCCGACCAGCATCGCCACCGCCTGCAGCACCGGCAGCACGCCGTTCAGCATCAGCGTCTGCACCGCGAAGGTGTCGGCGGTGATCCGGTACATCAGGTCGCCCATGCGCTGGCGGCTGTGGAAGACCAGCGAGAGGCGCTGCAGGTGGCCGTAGAGGTCGTCCCGCAGGTCGATGACCAAGCGGTGGCCGAGATTGATCGAGACGTGGTTCGACCACATGCTGCCGAGGCCGACGATAGCCTGGATGCCGACGAGCGCGGCGCAGGCGACGATCAAGAGCAGAGGAGTCGGAAGATCAGAGAAGACCGGCAGGTTGACCGGCTTCCCGCTCAAGACGTTGTCGACGACGATCTGCAGTGGCCACGGCTTCACGAGCTCGAAGGCCGTCAGCGCCAGGACCAGCAGCAGGCAGAATGCGAAGGTCGCAAGATAGGGCCGGAGGTACGGCAGGACCTTGCGGAACACCCCACTCATCGGCGGGCTCCGGCGGGTTTAAGGCGCGATGGAGCCACGCTGGGCGAGCAAGCCGACCCGGCCGGCGACGATCTCCGTCACCCGGTGCAACACGCGTCCCAGGCGGAAGGTTTCATACGCAATTACCCCAGTGTTAACCGCGCCGACCGCGACGGCCGCAATCGCGACCGCCGGCACACCGAACAGGAGACCCAGGAGCGCGATGCCGCCGTAGATCCGGAGCACCAGCGTCGACAGCCGTGAAAGGCGGAGCGCCACGCGGAGCCGGATCAGTCGCTTCGGATCGCCGTGGTTCTCGCCGACCGCCTTGAGCTCGGCGCGCGACCACAGGCCACGGCTGACCTTGAGATCCCAGTCGCTCCAGCCCTGATCTAGTATGACGAAGTACTTTCGCGGCACCAGGAAGTCGTAGATGCCCTGCAGCAGCGCTTCCTTTTCGATCCCCTTCTCGTTCCAGTAGGAGAGATAGAAGGCACGCTGCGCCGGCTTGATCTCGGCGCGCTGGCTGACCGGTTCGTACTGGATCGGGTCGACCTGGGTCAGGCCCTTCACGCGCCACTTCACGCGCTCCCAGCCGCGGAAGAACGGGCCGGCATAGATCAGGAAGGCGATCAGGGCGCGGGCGCGGAAGCCGGTGAAGCGCGGATCGACTGGTGCGCGGAGCGAACCCGCGATCGCGATCGCGAAGGAGAGCAGCAGCGGCAGCACCGCCAGCCACATGTGGCCGCCGAGGATCGCGCCGGCGAGCGCCAGCGGCCAGGCGATGAGACCCCATTCGAAGGTCAGCGGCAGGTATGCGGCGATCGACGACGGCGGTTCGTAGAGCGTCTGGAACAGGCCGCGGCCGAAGACGCCGGAATAGATGATCGGCTTGGACGAGAGCAGCATCGAGGCCGAGAGGTCGCCGTAGATGCGTCCCAGCCACTTCGCCTGGCCGAACAGGTTGAAGCGGAACGGATGCTTGGCATAGACCATCGCTTCGGCCTTGCCGTATCCCCGCTGCTGGCCGAAATAGGCTTCGACCGTATTGCGGCGGAAGTGCCAGACGGTCGCCGACGGGCTGAAGCCGATCTTGTAGCCGGCGAACTGGAGCCGCCAGCAGAGATCGACGTCGTCGCCGGCGGCGCGGAAGATCGGATCGAAGCCGCCGATCGCCTCCAGCGCCTCGCGGCGGAAGGCCATGTTGCAGCCCGCGATGTGCTCGGCCTCGTCGTCGGAGACGAGAACGTGAGTCGGTCCGCCCGGCGATACCGCGACCGCCGACGGCACCAGCGAGTCCTCGGGCGGCGGGAAGTTCGGACCGCCGCAGGCATAGAGGTCGGCCGCCTGCATCTTGGCGACCATGTAGGTCAGCCAGTCGGGATCGGCGACGCAGTCGGAATCGGTGTAGGCGATGATTTCGCCGGTCGAATGCTGCAGCCCGACATTGCGGGCGACCGAGAGTCCCTTGTTCTCCTGGCTGATGATCTTGGTG
>CAZZLX010000666.1:0-2470 GCA_964655235.1 uncultured Rhizobium sp. | reverse complement strand
ACGCTGTTCGACGGCGTCGGCGTGGTCGTCGCCGCGATCGGCCTCTTCGCGGTCGGCGAGGTCCTGGTCGGGCTCGGGAACCTTCGCGGGCATGCCCAGCCGCGCTTCCTGGAGGCCGGGTCGCTGATGATGACCCGCGAGGAATGGAAGCGCTCGCTCGCGCCCTGGCTGCGCGGTTCGGCGATCGGCTTCATCATCGGCGTGCTGCCCGGTGCAGGCGCCACGATCGCGACGTTCCTGTCGTACGGGATCGAGAAGAAGGCGGCGAGGAATCCGGAAGAATTCGGCAAGGGCGCGATCGAGGGCGTCGCCGGACCGGAAGCGGCGAACAACGCCTCGGCCGGCGGCTCGCTGGTGCCGCTGCTCACGCTCGGCATCCCGGGCGGCGCCACGGCCGCGGTGATGCTGGCGGCCCTTCAGGGCTACGGCATAAACACCGGGCCGCTGCTGCTGCAGAAGCATCCGGAACTGGTCTGGACGCTGATCGCCAGTCTCTACATCGGCAACGTGATGCTGCTGATCCTCAACCTGCCGCTTGTCGGCCTCTGGGTGAAGCTGCTCAAGGTGCCGGACGCGCTGCTTTACCCGATGATCCTCGCGTTCAGCGTGCTCGGCGTCTACAGCCTCAGCCGCAACGTCGCCGACATCTATCTGATGTTCGGCCTAGGCGTCCTCGGGTTCCTGATGCGCCGCTACAAGTACCCGCTGGCGCCGCTGATCCTCGGCCTCGTGCTCGGCCCACTGATCGAGAAGGAGTTCCGGCGCACGCTGATCGCGTCCCGCGGCGACTGGTGGGTCTTCGTCGACCGGCCGCTTTCGGCCTCGATCCTCGCGGTGTCCGCTCTGATCCTGCTCGCCCCGCTGATCGGCTATGCTTGGCGCCGCCTGCGCGCGCAGCCTGCTTGAAACCGGAGTCCTCGATATGGCGCTGACCCTTCCGTCCGAAACCATCTCGCTCGATGCTGCGCTCGAGATCGCGAAGGAGACGCTGGCACATGGCCGCGCGCAGAAGATGAACCCGCTTGCGGTCGCCGTGCTCGACAATCGCGGTGCGCTGAAGGCCTATCTCGCCAGCGACGGCACCAGCCTGCTTCGCCTCGACATCGCGATGGGCAAGGCCTGGGGCACGCTCGGCATGGGCTTCGGCGGACGCGAGTTCGCGCGCCGCGCCGCCAAGGCACCGGCTTTCATGAATGCTTTGATGGCGGCGAGCGACGGCCGCGTCGTGCCGGCCCAGGGCGGTCTGCTGATCCGCAACGCCGCGGGCCAGATCGTCGGCGCGATCGGCGTCACCGGCGATACCTCGGAGAACGACGAGGTCTGCGCCATGGCCGCGATCAGGAAGGTCGGGCTGGTGCCGGATACCGGCGACCCAGCCTAGGCCGCCAGCACCGCCTTCGCCGCGGCGACGCCGGTCGCCAGGGTCGCCTGCAGCAAGTAGCCGCCGGTCGGCGCCTCCCAGTCCAGCATCTCTCCGGCGACGAGCACGTCGGGCATCGCCTTGAGCCTGAAGGTCTCGTCGACGGCGCCGAGAGCGACGCCGCCTGCGGTCGAGATCGCGCGCTCGATCGCCTGCGTGGCCGTGAGCCTGAGCGGCACTTTCTTGATCTGTGCGCCGAGACCGGCAGCATCGCGCGCGAGTGTCGTGCCATGCGCCTCGCGCAGCAGATTGATCGAGACCGGCGACAGGTTTGCCGCCTTCCTCAGGAACGTCGACAGCGACTGGCCGCGCGACGGACGCCCGAGCTTCTCCGTCAGCCGTTCGATCGAGAGATCCGGCGCCAGGTCGACCTCGAGCGTGGCGTTACCCGCCGCCTCGACCGCATCGCGCAACGCCGACGACAGCGCGTAGACCGCGCCGCCTTCGATACCGTAAGCGGTGATCACCGCCTCGCCTCGGATCGTACGGCCATCGAAGGTGAAGGAAGCCGGCTTGAGCGGGCTTCCGGCGAAGCGCTGGCGGAAGGTCTCGCTCCAACCGACGACGAAACCGCAATTCGCGGGTCGGAACGGGCGGAGCGCGACCCCGCGCCCGCCGAGCAGCCTGACCCAATCGCCGGTCGAGCCCAGCTTCGGCCAGCTGGCGCCGCCGAGGGCCAGGATCGTCGCGTCGGGACGCGCTTCCACGATCTCTCGATCGCCGGCACGGAAGACGAGATCGCCCTTCGCGTCCCAGCCGCGCCAGTCGTGGCGAAGACGCAGGACGACACCCTGCTTCTCCAGCCGCGCCAGCCAGGCGCGCAGAAGCGGCGAGGCCTTCAGCGATTTCGGGAAAACGCGGCCGCTGGAACCGACGAAGGTCGGCTGGCCGAGGCCCTCGGCCCAGGCGATCAATGCGGCCGGCGGGAACCCGTCGAGGATCCTGCGCATCCAGCCGGCGGCCTCGCCGTAGCGTGACAGGAACGCATCGAGCGGTTCGGAATGGGTGAGGTTGAGGCCGCCCTTGCCGGCGAGCAGGAATTTGCGGCCG
>CAZZLX010000665.1:0-2472 GCA_964655235.1 uncultured Rhizobium sp. | reverse complement strand
CTGCCGCGCTTCCACGCCGATCCGGTCAGGCTACGCCAGATCCTGACGAACCTGCTGACCAACGCCGTCAAGTTCACGCCGGCCGGCGGCCGCGTCGCCGTCCGCGCCGATCTCGACTTCGAAGGCCGGCTTGCGATCTCGGTCAAGGACACCGGCATCGGCATGAGCCGAGACGAGATCTCCGTGGCACTTTCGCCTTTCGGCCAGATCGCCAACCCGATGACCCGCACCCACGACGGCACGGGCTTAGGCCTGCCGCTGGCGAAGACGTCGACCAGCCCGATCGGCGGGTGGTTGGTCATCAGGTGGCCGCCGCATTTGGCGCAATACTGACGCTGGCTGAGCGCCGTCTTCTGGAAGGTCTTCACGTGCTCGGCGCCCTTGGTGACCTTCACCGCATCGGGCTTCCACAGCGTGAAGGCGTTGACCGGTCCGCCCGACCAGGAGCGGCACGAGTTGCAGTGGCAGTAGCCCATCGCCTCGGGCGTGCCCGACACGTCGATCTCGACCGAACCGCAGAAGCAAGTTCCCTTGTGAGTCATCTAACGTCCTGTCTTCCAATCTCTTCCCTGAGTGCCGAAAAGCTCGGCTCGCGGTGGTAGCATCGCGATGGGGCATAAACTAGGGTCCGCGCCCGTTCACGAGAATGACCGCACGTCCGCGAGACTTGACGCGGCGTCGGCATTTTTCGGGCGGTTTGATCGAGCGTCCGGCGCGCTTGATCGACCGTCCTGGTGGAGGCACCGCATGGCGGCAGACGCGCTTTCTGACGTGCTCAAGACGATCCGGCTGACCGGGGCCACCTACTTCGACGTCAGCGCCAAGGCACCCTGGGTCGCCGAGCAGCCGACGAAGGAGCAGGTGCTGCCCAAGGTGCTGCCCGGTGCCGGCCACCTGATCGCCTGGCACATCGTCACCGACGGCCAGTGCTACACCAACATCATCGGCGAGGAGCCGATGCTGGTGGAGGCCGGCGAGGTCATCGTCTTCACGCGCGGCGACCCGCACGTGTTCTCGAGCCACCCCGGTATGCGCACCATTCCGGTGGCGCGCGACGCGCTCGACGGCGTCGTCGCCAGCCAGCTGCCGTTCCATGTGAGCTACGGCGAAGGCCCGGTCACGGCGAAGCTCGTCTGCGGCTTCCTCGCCTGCGACGCGCAGCCGTTCAACCCGCTGCTCGACAACCTGCCGCCGGTGATCAAGCTCTCCGACCGCCAGGGATCGGAGCCGGGCTGGCTCAGCCAGTTCATCCGCCTGGCCAAGGCCGAGACCACCAACAAGCGCGCCGGCGGCGAAGGCGTGCTCGCGCGCCTCTCCGAGCTGATGTTCATCGTCGTCGTCCGCCGCTACATCGAGAGCCTGGCGCCGGACCAGGGCGGATGGCTCGCGGGACTCCGCGATCCGTTCATCGGCAAGGCGCTGTCGCTCATGCACGGCAACCCGTCGCGCGACTGGACGATCGAGGAGCTGGCGCGCGAGGTCGGCCTCTCGCGCTCGGTGCTGGCGGAGCGCTTCGGCGAGCTCGTCGGCATGCCGCCGATGCTCTACCTGTCGAAATGGCGGATGCAGCTCGCCTCCAGCATGCTCTCCGCCGGCAACGTCAACATCGCGACGATCGCCGCCGAGATCGGCTACGGCTCTGAGGCCGCCTTCAGCCGCGCCTTCAAGAAGCTGGTCGGCGTGCCGCCCTCGGCGTGGCGGCGGAAGCTGACGGTGGCGGCCTAGCGCTTCGCCTCACATGCCGTCGACGATCACCAGGTTGCCGCCGGCGCTCTTGAGGCGCAGCGGCAGGATCTTCTGGTAGGCCGGCGAGGCGTACCAGGCTTCGGCGGCGGCACGCGTCGGGAACTCGATGATGACGAGGCGCGGATGCGGCCACTCGCCTTCGACGACCGAAAGCGCGCCGCCGCGGACGACGAAGCGGCCGCCATGCGCCTCGATCGTGGCCGGCACATCCTTGCGGTAGGCGTCGAACATCGCCTGGTCGGTGATCGTCTCCTGCACGATGACATAGGCGGGCATGCGTTCCTCCGGATCTGTCGAAGCTGCTAGTTCTCGTCCGGCACGCGCCGGCCGCTCTTGATCTTCGCGCGCCGCGATTTGGATTCGAGCCGACGCTTCTTGCTCGCCAGCGTCGGCCTGGTCGCGGTGCGCGGCTTCGGCCGCACGGTCGCTGCCTGGATCAGCTCGACCAGGCGCTGAAGCGCTTCGGCGCGGTTGCGTTCCTGCGAGCGATGGGTCTGGGCGATCAGCACGATCACGCCGTCGTTGGTCAGGCGCTTGCCGGCGAGCCGCTCGAGCCTGCGGCGCACGTCGTCGGGAAGCGAGGGCGAGTTGCGCGCATCGAAGCGAAGCTGCACCGCGCTCGACACCTTGTTGACGTTCTGCCCGCCGGGGCCGGACGCGCGCACGAAGCTCTCCTCGATCTCGCTCTCGTCGATCTGGATCTTGTCGGTGACGCGGATCATCGCC
>CAZZLX010000664.1:0-2475 GCA_964655235.1 uncultured Rhizobium sp. | reverse complement strand
CGAACACGCAGGCGGCGCTGACCGCGCGCTGCGAGTCGACCGACGAGGCCGGGCTCGAGCGTCTCAAGACCGATCTTCGCGCCGCCCTCGCCTCGGCCGGGGTCGAGCTGGTCGAGAGCACCAGCGCCGCGCACTAGATGATCGACCGCCTCCTCGATTTCCTAACCGGCAGCGCCCAGCCGGTACCGGCGAAGAAAGCCAAGGACTTCGAGCTCGCGGTCGCGGCCCTGCTGATCGAGGCCGAGCGCATGGACGACCGCTTCGACGCGGCCGAGCGCGGCACGATCGAGCACGTGCTCGCGGCCAAGTTCTCGCTGCCGCCAGCAGAGGTGCGCGAGCTGATCGCCGCCGCCGAGAAGGCGGTCCGCAGCTCGACCCAGCTCTTCCCCTTCACACAGAAGATCTGCCAGGCGATGGAGCCCGAGGACCGGGCGCAGATCCTCGAGCTCATGTGGAAGGTCGCTTATGCCGACGGCGTGCTCGACCCGCACGAGGACATGCTGCTTAGGCGCATCGCCGGATTGCTGCACGTCCCCGACCGCGACCGCGCGCTCGCCCGCCAGAGCGCGCTCGAAAAGCTGAAGGCGCTGAAGAGCTAGCTTTTCCCATCGGCCGCGAGCGCCGCCAGCACCTTGGCGGTCGCGCCCGAAAGATTTCCGATCTTCTCCCCGCCCCTGACCTTGTCCTGGTTGCGGCCGCTTCGTTCCTGGCGGGTCCAGCCCTCCTCGGCCGCGGCTTCCGCCTCGGCCACGGGCAGCACCAGCACGCCGTTCTCGTCGGCGACGATGATGTCGCCCGGATTGACCGCGGCACCGCCGCAGGAGATCGCGACGTTCATGCTGCCGCCGATGTCGTAGACGCGCGTGGTGATCGGCGAGACGCCGCGGCACCAGAGCGGGAAATCCTCTCGCCTGATCTCGGAGGGATCGGTGCAGGGTCCGTCGAGGATCGCGGCGACCGCGCCCGAGGTTTTAACCGCGACGCAGACGCCGCCGCCGAAGCAGGCATGCTTGGTGTCGCCGAGCCGGTCGATCACGAGAACGTCGCCGGGCCGGAGCAGCCCGGCCGCATGGTGCAGCAGGGTCGAGTCCTGGCCGGGGATCGCCAGGGTCACCGCGGTGCCGACGATGTGCTTGCCGTCGATCAGCGGCTTCATGCCGATGTCCATGAAGCCGATGTGGCGAAAATGGCCGATGCTCGCGGTCTCGACCTTCTTCAGCTTCTCGACCAGCGCCGCCGGGGCCTGGGCCGGCATCGGGTTGACGACGTATTTCGGCGGCTTGGCGACCATGGGAGCTTCCTTTCCTTGAGAGTCAGCGGCCGAGCGCGCGCATGACGCCTACGCTGCGCTCGACGACGAGGACGGCGGAGACGGTGGCGAGGATCAGCACGGTCGAGAGCGCCGCCACCATGGGATCGGTCCGGCCCTCGACATAGCGGAAGAGCTCGACCGGCAGGGTCGAGAGTCGCGGCCCGACGACGAAGAGCGAGATCACGACCTCGTCGAAGGAGAGGATGAAGGCGAGCGCCGAGGCGGCGATGATGCCCGGCATCATCAGCGGCAGGGTGATGCGCCGGAACACTGTCGCCGGCGAGGCGCCCAGCGTCGCTGCCGCATCCTCGATATCGCCGGGCATGGTCGACAGCGCGGTCGCGACGATGCGGACGACGAAAGGCAAGGTGACCGCCATATGCGCGACCACGAGGCCCGGATACGTGGCCGCCAGCCTCAGCGGATAGAAGACCAGCAGCATCGCCAGGCCCAGGACGATCGTCGGCAGCAGCAGCGGCGCGGTCAGGAAGGCGAGCAGCGCGTCGCGGCCCGTAAAGCGGTGGCGCGCGATCGCATAGGCCGCCGGCACGCCGACCAGGAGGTCAAGGGCGACGACCATCGAGGCCAGCGCCAGGCTGATGCGAAAACCGCGGGCGAAGCCCTCATTGGCGAACAGCGCCACGTACCAGCGCACGCCCCAGCTTCTCGGCGGGAAGGCGATGAAATTGTCGCCGCTGAACGAGATCGCGAAGACCAGAACGATCGGCGCCAGCACGAAGAAATAGAGCATCGCCACGCCGATCCTTGCCGCGACGGTGCCGAACCCGTTCATTCGGCGACCCGCCGCTGCAGGCGACCCGACGCGAAGAGGACGATCGAGAACAACGCCAGGAGTGCCATGGCGATCGCCGCCGACAGCGGCCAGTTGAGCGTCACCAGCGCCTGCTCGTAGATCTCGGTCGCCAGCAGCAGCACGCGCCCGCCGCCGAGAAGACGCGGCGTGACGAAGGCCGAGACCGCAAGCATGAAGCAGATGGTGGAGCCCAACACCACGGCCGGCAGGCTCAAGGGCAGCGTGATGCGAAGGAAGGTGCGAAGGGGCGAGGCGCCCAAGGTGCGCGCCGCTTCCTCGAGACCGCGGTCGAGCCGGCCCAGCCCCGCCAGCAGCGACAGCGTCATGTATGGAAGCAGGCTCTCGGTAA
>CAZZLX010000663.1:0-2475 GCA_964655235.1 uncultured Rhizobium sp. | reverse complement strand
GGCTTGGCCGCCGAACTGACGGACCAGGATCTCGCGCCACCAGTGGTGATCCTGGCCGGTCGGGCCAGTCGGGAATCCGGCCACCAGCGTGTTGCCGGCCGCGTCGCGCTTGGCGATCTTGCTGCCCATCGCGATCATCTCGTCGAGCGTCGCCGGCGGCTTCGACGGATCGAGGCCGGCCTCCTTCATCAGCGTCTTGTTGTAGAAAAGCGCCATCGAGCGGACAGCCGTCGGCAGCCCCCAGTACGAGCCTTCTGCCTTCATCGCCTTGACGATTGGGAAGAAGTCCTTCTCGACCTGGGCCGGATCGAACTGGTCCTTCGGCAGCGGCGCCAGCAGGTTCGCTTTCCGGTACTCCTCGAGCCAACCGTAATAGAGTTGCACCACGTCCGGACCCTCGCCGGCCGGCACCGCGGCGGCAACCTTGGTCTGGTACTGGGCGTAGGGGAAGTGCGTGTGCTTGACCTTGATGCCGGGATTGGCGGCTTCGAATGTCTTGATCAGCGCGTCGATCGCGGTCACGCGCTCCTTGAAGAAATACTGCCAGTACTCGATCTCGACCGTCTGCGCCTTGGCGCCCGCGCCCATCGAAAGCGACAGCGCTGCGGCCGCGACGGTTGCGAACAACTTTCTCATCGATCGATCCTCCCGGAGAGCTTGGGGCTAGGTTCGGGCGAGGCCCGGCTGCTGTCAATTGCCAGTGCCGAGAGGTCGCCACGCCCAGCCGTCGTCCCCGCGCGCCACGTGCCCCAAGTCAGAGCCGCGCGGAAAATGGCCGAAGGCCAGCAGCGCGTCTGTATCGGCAAACGCCGAGAAGATAGCCGCCCGCGTCGCCCGGCCGGCGTCCGCATCGACGTCCGAGCGATGGCTCCAGGATGGCTCCGCGACCTGCACGGGGCAGTGGCAGATATCGGCACAGAAGAGGCAGCGCTGTCCGCCCGATGTCGCGAGCACGCCTTGATGACCGGGCGTGTTTCCCGGCAGGCAGCGATAAACGAACCCTTCGATCGGCGAACTACCGTCGGCAACGACCGTCAGAAGCCCTTCCGTCGCCACCGGTCGAACGATGCGGGCGAAGGCATCGATATGGTGCGCCATGACGTTGGTCGGCCCCCGATCCCAGAAAGCCCACTCGGTCGCGCCGACGAAGTAGCGCGCGTTCGGGAAGCTCGGCCTCATCACACCCTTCATATCGGCCGTGCTTGCCCATCCGACGTGATCGAAATGCAGATGGGTGAAGATCACCGCCGTGACGTCGTCGAAGGCGAGCCCAAGCTCGCCGAAGCTGTCCCTCAGCGTGCCGCGCGCGCCACCCAGGTAGGAGACGGGCCCAGGGCCGATCCCGGCGTCGATCAGGGCGACTCCATCCGGCGAGCGCACGACGAAGCATCCTAGGTCGGGCTGGAACTGGCCGTCCTCCGTCAGCCAGCGGCGATGCGGCGCCCACGCCTCGCGCGGCACGTCGGGATAGGAGCGCGTCGGATCGACCGGCGCCGGCCTGGCATCGCAGATGCCGTAGATCTCCAACTCTCCAACCTTCGCGCGCGAGATCCGCAAGCTGCTCTCGGGAGAATGGTGGGCCCGGCAGGACTCGAACCTGCGACAACACCGTTATGAGCGGTGTTGTCGATACCGTACAAGTGCGAATTCTCTAAAGAGGTCTACCCTGTGACAACCAGAACGTATCCGCAACATTGCCCCTTTGCGCGCAAACTGCGCGCAAAGGTCCTTCTGGAAACGATAACGAACTAGAGCCGGAAAACTGCCGGACAGGAGGAGGACGTTTGCACCCGGAACTCGCTCAATTAGGCAGCAGGCGTTTGGCAAGAAGCGTCTCCCCGGTCCAATCCCGGCCAAGGCTGCTTCAACCACATGCTCAAAAACCCTCTCTGCCGCCAAATTGCCAGTCTAGTGGGGCAGCTCGACCGCCTCGATCAAATCTGGCCCCTCATTCTTCGAACTGTTGACCTTTGTCGACACGGGGTAGTACCGGATCGCCCCACCTCGCTCGGCTTTAGCAAAGCGGTTTGCCGTTCCAGCTGCTTGGGATCGGAGTCAAGCCAAAGGTCGATGTCGCCCTTCTCGAGCACGACCGGCATTCGATCATGTATCGCGGCCGTGTCGGGTGACGCCGCGGACGTGACGATTGAGAAGCTTTCGATCGGCTACAGTCTTTCGTTCTCGGCAGCGTCGAGCTTCGGAGACCATCGCTCCCAGACTGCTGCTACGCTTAGTGGCGCACCATCGGAGCGGTCAAATCGCCACGGTTGCTTGGAACCTGGTGCTCCTGTCCATTCATACCACCCGCAGGCTGGCACGATCGCGCGCCGCTTTCGGATTGCCTCTCGGTATGCAGGCTTGCTCGCAATCGTCTGCTCTGATCCCTGAAAACTGGATCGTTTGAGGTTAGAGTTTTTCGCTCGTTTCCCGAGGCTGGGAAGGAGCGGAGAACGATGAAGGCGTCGAGGTTTTCGG
>CAZZLX010000662.1:0-2476 GCA_964655235.1 uncultured Rhizobium sp. | reverse complement strand
GCCGAAGGCAATGCCCGAAGCGCCGCGCACCGCCGTGACGCATTCGGCATCGGTTTCCGGCCGGTGGCCGAGACGGATCGGCGAGTTGCATTCGGTCGGCATGTCGGCGGTGTCGATGATGTCCTTGATGCCGACCGGCACGCCGGCCAGCGCGCCCTTCGTCTTCACCGTGTCGACTGCGCGCGCCTGGACGCGCGCCAGCGCCGGATCGAGATAGGCGAAGGCGCGAAGCTTCGGCTCGATCGCCGCGATGCGCTCCAGATAGGCCTCGGTGAGCGCCTCGGCGCTGAGCTTGCCGGCATGGACCTGGGCGGCCGCCTCTCGGGCGGAAAGATCTGCGGGGCCGGTCATCGGCGTCCCCGGCTCGGCACGAAGACATGCGCGGGCTCGACCGAGTAGTCGAGATCGCGTGGCAGTTTCGCTGCCATGTCCTGGAGCACCTTGTCGCCCTCGGCCCAGGCCTTCGCGAGCTCGCCGTCGAGCGAGAGGCCTGCGCGACGCTGAAGCGCCGCCATCGGAACCGCGCTTGGAAGGGACGGCGCCGGGGCCGCGCCGAGGACGTTGAACGCCCAGTCGGCGAGCGCGAGCAGTTCGCGATCCTTGCCCCGTGCGCCGACCAACTGAAGCCCGACCGGCAGCCCGTTCGGTCCCAGCCCGACCGGCAGGTTGACGCAGGGCGTACCAAGGAAGGTCCAGAGACGGTTGAACTCGGGATGCCCAGTGGATTGCAGACCCTCCGGCGCTTCACCCGGTGCCGAGGGAGTCAGGATCGCATCGTAGTCTTTGAAGAAAGCATTGATCGCGTGGATGCCCTCGGCGCGCGTCGTCTCGGCGTCGGCGAGGCGAGCGGAGGAGATGTTGCGCCCGGCCTCGATCGAGTCGAGCAGCAGCACGCTGAGCAGATCGCGGTGCCTCTTCTCGAGATCGGCGTAGGCGCGCGCGATGCCGGCGGAGATCACCACGCTCTGCGCCTCGAAGCCGCGATCACAGGCCGCCGGCAACGATACATGGGAGATCTCGGCGTGCGGTGCGAGGCGGCGGGCCGCGTCCTCGACGACGTCCGCGCTGGATCGTTCGATCTTCGACCAGGCCCGTGTCCAGACGACGGCAAGGCGCGGCTTTCGAGAGACGGCGGGCCTAGTGTCCCTTACGCCGGCGACGGCGGCGTGGAACAGCAGCACGTCGTCGGGCGTGCGGGCATAGAGGCCGAGCGTATCGAGGTCGGCGGCGAGCGGATGCACGCCCTTGAGGGAGAGGGACTCGCGCGTCGCCTTGTAGCCGACGCAGCCGCAGTAGGAGGCAGGGCGGATCACCGAGCCGCCCGTTTGCGTGCCGAAGGCGAGAGGCAGGGTGCCTGCGGCGACGGCGGCGGCCGAGCCGGAGGACGACCCGCCCGGCGTGTGCGCGAGATTGTGTGGATTGGCGGTCGGACCCGGCCAGTTGCTGGCGAATTCGGTCGTCACCGTCTTGGCGAAGACGACGCCTGATGCTTTGCGTACCGCAGCGACGCAATCGGCATCCTTCGTCGGGCGTCGGCCGCGGTAGATCGCCGAGTTGCACTCGGTCGGCTGATCGGCCGTGTCGATGATGTCCTTGACGCCGACCGGCACGCCGGCGAGCAGGCCCTTGTTCTTTGACTTGTCGATCGCCCGCGCCTGGGCGCGGACGAGATCGGGCTCCAGATACGCGAAGGCGCGGAGCCGAGGCTCGATCGCCTCGGCTAGTTCCAGATAGGCCTCGGCCAGCGCCTCGGCCTTGAGGGTTCCCGCCGCGACCGCCTTGGCCGCCGCGCGGGCAGACAGAGCGGCCGGATCGCCCATCGCTACTTGGTCCGTCCGGGCTTCGGCGTGCCGTCGAACCACCACTTGCCGCCGACGACCATGCCGGCGTTCACGAGGCGGTGCTTGCCGACCAGGGTCTCGCCCATCACGTCCATGTACTCGAACTTGCCCTTGCGATGATCGAGCACGACGGCGTCGCCGACCGAGCCGACCTTGAGGGTGCCGAGATCAGGGCGGCGGATCGCCTTGGCGGGGTTGACCGTCGCGGCGCGGATCACGTCATTCAGCGACATGCCGAGGCAGAGGAATTTCGACAGCGTGACCATGTTGTCGACCATGCCCGACTCGACCGAGAGGCAGTGGATGTCGGACGAGATGCAGTCCGGCATGAAGCCGTTCTCGATCATCTCGCGTCCGGTCTTGAAGCCGAACGAGCCCGCGCCGTGGCCGACGTCGAAAAAGATGCCGCGCGCACGCGCCTCATTGATCTCCGATCGCACGCGGCCGGTACCGTCGATCGGCGCGTTGGGGAAGGGACGGAAGCAGTGGGTCAGCACGTCGCCCGGCCGCATGCGGTCCAGCACCTCGCGGCGCGACGGCGGCGGGTGGTCGAGGTGGCACATAACGGGAATGCCGAGGTCTTCGGCGACCTCGACCGCCATGTCGAGCGGCATGTGGCCCGAATCGCCGCCGGC
>CAZZLX010000661.1:0-2503 GCA_964655235.1 uncultured Rhizobium sp. | reverse complement strand
GCCAGACGAACTGATCGAGGCCTCGCGCATCGACGGCGCGGGCCCGTTCCGTTTCTTCAAGGATACGCTGCTGCCGCTGTCGCGCACCAACATGGCGGCGCTGTTCGTGATCCAGTTCATCTACGGCTGGAACCAGTATCTCTGGCCGCTGCTGGTCACCAACTCGGAAGGCTTCTACACCGCGGTGATGACCGTCGCCCGCCAGGCGACCGCGGTCGACGCGACGCCGAGCTGGAACCTGATCATGGCGACCGCGATGCTCGCCATGCTGCCGCCGGTGCTGGTCGTCATCTTCATGCAACGCCAGTTCGTGCGCGGGCTGGTCGAGACGGAGAAGTAAGTCGATGGCGACGGTATCGATGCGCGGCGTGCGCAAGTCCTATGGCGGCGCGCTGGAGGTGATCCAGGGCATCGACATGGAGATCGTCGACGGCGAGTTCATCGTCATCGTTGGGCCGTCGGGCTGCGGCAAGTCGACCCTGCTCCGCATGGTGGCGGGCCTCGAGAAGATCACCGGCGGCGAGATCGCGATCGACGGCCGCGTCGTCAACGACCTGGAACCAAAGGATCGCGACATCGCGATGGTGTTCCAGAACTACGCGCTCTACCCGCATATGAGCGTCTACGAGAACATGTCCTACGGGCTCCGGCTCCGCGGGATGAGCAAGGACGAGATCGACACGCGGGTGAAGCGCGCCGCCGGCATCCTCGAGATCGGCCAGTACCTCGAGCGCAAGCCGCGGCAGCTTTCCGGCGGCCAGCGCCAGCGCGTCGCCATGGGCCGCGCCATCGTGCGCGAGCCGAAGGCCTTCCTTTTCGACGAGCCGCTCTCGAACCTCGACGCCAAGCTGCGCGTGCAGATGCGCGTCGAGATCAAGAAGCTGCAGCGCCAGCTCGGCGTCACCTCGATCTACGTGACCCACGACCAGGTCGAGGCGATGACGATGGCCGACCGTCTGATCGTCATGAACAAGGGCGTCGCCGAGCAGATCGGCACGCCGATCGAGGTCTACGCCGCGCCCGCCAGCCTGTTCGTCGCAGGGTTCATCGGCTCGCCGGCGATGAACTTCCTCGAGACCCGCGTCGCCTCCGACGGGCGCGTCGCGATCGACGGCGCCGCGCTGGCGCCGAAGATCCGGCTCGATCCCGGCCGCCCGGTCACCGTCGGCATCAGGCCCGAGCACCTGGCCACCGGCGGCGGCATGGACGTGCAGGTCGAGCTGGTCGAGCTGCTCGGCGCCGACACGCTGGTCCATGGCCGGCTTTCCGACGGCAAGAGCCTGGTCGTGCGCCTGCCCGGCAACCAGGTGCCGAGCGCCGGCGACCGCCTGCCTGTCCAGGCCTATGACGGCGCCTGGCACCTGTTCGACTCCGAGACCGGCAAGCGCCTGGGCACCGCCTGATGGCGTCCTTCACCTATCGACAGGTCGATGTTTTCACTGCCGTCCCGTTCAAGGGCAATGGCCTCGGCGTCGTGCTCGGCGCGGATTCGCTCTCGACCGAGCAGATGCAGGCCTTCGCCAACTGGACGAACCTCAGCGAGACGACGTTCCTGCTGAAGACGACACAGGCGGAAGCCGACTATCGCGTGCGGATCTTCACGCCGGCGCGCGAGCTTCCCTTCGCCGGGCATCCGACGCTCGGGAGCTGCCATGCCTGGCTCGCCAATGGCGGCAAGCCGAAAGCCGATCACGTCGTCCAGGAATGCGGCGTCGGCCTCGTGAAGCTGCGGCGTCAGGCCAAGCGCCTCGCCTTCGCCGCCCCTCCCTGCAAGCGGAGCGGCGCGGTCGAGCCCGAGCTGATCGACCGCATCGCCAGGTCGCTTCGCGTGCCGGCATCGGCGATCAAGGCCTCGCAATGGGCCGACAATGGTCCCGGCTGGATCGGCGTCCTGCTCGGATCGCGCGCGGAGGTCCTCGCGCTCAAGCCCGACTTCGCGGCGATGCAGGGCCTCGCGGTCGGCGTCGTCGGCCCATCCAAGCCCGGGGACGATACGGACGCGCAATACGAGGTCCGCGCCTTCATTCCCGGCGACGGCATCGCCGAGGATCCGGTCACCGGCAGCCTGAACGCGAGCCTCGGCCAATGGCTGATCGGCGCCGGCATCGCGCCGGCGAAGTACACCGCGGCGCAAGGCACCGCCATCGGGCGCGCCGGCCGCGTCCATATCGAGAAGATCGGCAGCGACGTGTGGGTCGGCGGCGAGAGCGTGACCTGCATCGAAGGCACGGCCACGATCTGACCTGGGCGATGCTCCTTGCCTTCGCCGTCCTGCTGTCGCTGATCTCGCCCGCCGCCGCGGAGCCGGTGCTCACCGGTCTCGACCACATCCCGGTCGCCGTCTCCGATCTCGACCGCGCGAAGGCGGGCTACGAGGCGATGGGCTTCGTGCTGAAGCCGGGCCGCGCCCACGCCAACGGCATCCGGAACCTGCACGCGAAGTTCCCCGACGGCACCGAGATCGAGCTGATCACCGCGGCCGAGGCGAGGGACGAGCTCAGCG
>CAZZLX010000660.1:0-2507 GCA_964655235.1 uncultured Rhizobium sp. | reverse complement strand
CGGCTCGTCGCCGAGCCGCATGTCGCCGGACTGGATCCGCGCGGTGTCGAGCACGTAGGAGATCACGCCGAGCAGGTATTTGCCGGCCGAGTGGATGTCGTCGAGATACTGGCGATAGCGGGGCGATCCCACCTGGCCGAACATTTCCTGGCGCATGACGTCGGCGAATCCCAGGATCGCGTTCAGCGGCGTGCGCAGTTCGTGGCTCATGGTCGCGAGGAACCGCGTCTTGGCGTGGTCGGCGCGGAGCGCCACATCGCGCATGCCGAGCAGCTGCGCCTCGCGCGCCTTGAGGTCGGTGATGTCGGTGATCAGCAGCATGGCGCCGCCGTCGGCGGTCCGCCGGTCGTCGATCAGCGCCCAGCGGCTTTGAGGCATCCGCACCTCGATCGAGGAGGCGGTGCGGCGATGATGGGCGAGACGCTCGGCGTGCCAGCGTTCGCGCTCCTCCGGCTCCATCGGCAGGTGATCGGTGGCGCGCCGGCACATCACGGCGAAGGTCTCGCCCAATGTCGGCTCCTGGCCGGTGAGGTCGGCGTAGAAGCGCCGGAATTTGGCGTTGCACATCACCAGCCGGTCGTCGGGGTCGAACACGACGAAGGCCGACGACGATGCCTCGATCGCGTCCTTGAGCTTGGACTCGCTGAAGCGCGCCTGCGCTTCCGCCTCGATCTCGTGGGTCACGTCCTGCCCGGTGCCGATGTATCCCTGGAAGCTTCCATCGGCGGCAAAGCGCGGCTCGCCGTTGAGGCGGATGTGCTTGGTGACGTCGTTCGGATAGTTGAGCTTGACGACGAAGCCCTTGAACGGCCGGCGCGCGGCGAGGTCGTCGTGATGCCGGCGCCAGCTTCCGTCCGGATCCTCGGCCTGTCCCTGGCCGGAGCGGCTGGTGCCGATCACGTCCCTGATCTCGATCGGCAGGATCTCGGACGCCCGATCGGAGAAGTAGGTGAAGCGGAGATCCGGCCCCATCTCCCAGACATAGGCGTCGAGCGCGCGCATCAGCGCCTCGAAGCGGCTGTCGGCCGCCGGCCCCGATGCGGCCTCGCTGCTCACGACGGGCGGGCGGCTCCGGCGGATCGGCGCGTCTCGATCGCGTCCCAGATGTCGGCTTCGAGGCTGGTGCCGTCGAAGCGGCCGATCTGCTGCAGGCCGGTCGGCGAGGTCACGTTGATCTCGGTCAGGTAGTCGCCGATCACGTCGATGCCGACAAAGATCAGGCCGCGCGACTTGAGCGCCGGGCCGATCTTCTCGCAGAGCTCGCGCTCGCGCTTGGTCAGTGTCGTCTTCACCGCGGCCGCGCCGGCATGCAGATTGGCGCGCGCCTCGCCCGAAACCGGCACGCGGAGGACCGCACCCTTGGCCTCGCCGTCGACCAGGATGATGCGCTTGTCGCCCTGGCGCACCTCCGGCAGGTAGCGCTGCACGATGATCGGCTCGCGATACATCTGGGTGAACATCTCGAGCAGCGAGGAGAGGTTCTCGTCGTCCGGCTTCAGGTGGAAGACGCCGGCGCCGCCGTTGCCGAACAGCGGCTTCAGGATGATGTCCTTGTGCTCGGCGCGGAAAGCCTCGACCTCGTCCTTGTCGGAGGTGATGATCGTCGGCGGCAGCACGCCCTCGAAATGCGTGATGAACAGCTTCTCGGGCGCGTTCCGCACATGGACGGGATCGTTCACCACCAGTGTCTTCGGGTGCACGTGCTCGAGCAGGTGCGTGGTGGTGATGTAGGCCATGTCGAAGGGCGGGTCCTGGCGCAGCAGGATCACGTCCATCGTCGCCAGATCGATGACCTGCGCCTCGCCGAGGGAGAAGTGGTTGCCCTTCTCGCGCCGGACCTTCAGCTCGCGCGCCCGCGCATAGACGCGGCCGTTCTTGAAGATCAGGTTCTTCGGCAGGTAGTGGAACAGGCCGTGCCCGCGCCGCTGCGCTTCGAGCGCCAGCACGAAGCTTGAATCGGCGTCGATATCGATCGGCTCGATCGGATCCATCTGGATGGCGACGGCCAGGCTCATCGGGGCGCTCTTCCCTGGGGGGCTGACTTGAAGGAAATGGGTCGTGCAGCGGCGCACCGCAACCTAAGGGCCCCCACCCCAGGGTTCGATGCGCCGTCGCGCGGTGCCGACACTATAGCGCCGCCCGCCCAAATGGTTAACGGGGATGCGCCCGGGAAGGAAAGGCTGGAAAAAGCTAGTTGAGGCGGGTCCGCAGCCGCGCGATGTCGGCGGCGATCCGGCGCCGGAGCTCCCGGTCGTCGATCGACGGCAGCAGCGTCTCCAGCCGGCGGACGGCGCCGCCGATGCGCCCGAGGCCGACCTCGATCTCGGCCGCCTCGCCGACCAGCGACGGATCGCCCGGCGCCAGCCACAGCATCCGCTCGACCACGTGCAGCGCCGCCTCGTTCCGGCCGGACGCCAGGAGGCGCGTGCGCTGGTTGTTGATGAGCCGGAGCAGGATCGCACGGTCGGAGGCGGCGGCGGTATGCGCCGGGGCGAGCTCGGCGTCGG
>CAZZLX010000659.1:0-2522 GCA_964655235.1 uncultured Rhizobium sp. | reverse complement strand
GCCCCCGGGTCATCACGCAGGGATCGAAGCCCGCGGCGATCACCTCGACCGACTGCCCGGAAGTCTCGGCGAGCCAGGCGGCACGTCGCTCGAGCATGCCGAACTGCTGGCGGCTATGCGCGCCGACGAAGCGGCCGAAGCGCTGATAGCGCGCATCGATGCCCTCGCGCTCAAGGATCTGCTCCATGTGGCCGTAGGCCTGGCCGGCCTCGTCGATCATCGCCTTGGCGCGATCGGCGCCGTACGTGGCGGTTATGTCGATGCCTTTGCCGACGTTGATGCCGCCCGAGACCATGCCGGCGTTGCGCGAGGATGCGCCGTAGCCGATCGCTTCCGCATCGAAGACCGTGCACGAGATGTTGCGGCGCGCGAGCTCGAGCGCGCAGGAGAGTCCGGCATAGCCGCCGCCGACGATGGCGACGTCGGTCTTTTCGGGAACGGCCGGCGTCTCGGACGGCGAGGCCTGACCCGGATCGGCCGCCTCCCACCAGTAGGGCGCTTCCTTGAAGTCGGGGGCGAAGATCCGGGCGCTCATCCGGGCGGAAGTGTAGAGTAAGCGGCGAGGGGGTAGAAGCCGCATGGCGGAGGTGGGAAAGGACGACGACCCGGTCCTCGCAGCTCAGGCAGCGAAGGCGCGGGAAGAGCTGAACCGCCGCGTCCAGACCAGCCTCGATCTCGGCCGCGCGATCCGCTTCCAGCCGAGCACCCGGGCGCTCGGGACCTGGAACCTGATCATGGCCTGGCTCGGCGGCGCAATCCTGGTCGCGATCGTCGTCATCAACGTGTTTTTCTAGGCGGCGTCGCCCGATTGGGCTAGCTTCCCCGGCGATGGTTCCCTTCGGGGATTGAATGGGAACGCGGTGAAGGCCTCGGCCTAATCTGCGGCTGCCCCCGCAACTGTGAGCGGCGAGCCTGGCGTCATCGTGCCACTGGGAAACCGGGAAGGCGACGTTCAGGCAAGGACCCGCGAGCCAGGAGACCTGCCATCGCCGTGGTCACGCGCGAGCACATTGGGCGGGGTGCCCTGATGGAGACCGGAGTCCTCTGAAGGAGGGCGCCAGCCTCGGTTCGCGGTGACGGATCACGTTCGCCGCGAGGTCTTTCCCGTGCGCATCCTTTCCAGACAGACGGCCTTTCGGGCCGCGTTGCTCCTGTTCGCCTCGTCCGCCGCGGCCGAGCCGCTGGTCGTCACGATCACGCCGAACCGGCGTGAGGTGCCGATCGACCAGGTCGGCAGCACCGTCACGGTCGTGACCGCGGAGGACATCGAGCTCAGGCAGCAGCGCACCGTTCCCGACGTATTGCGCACCATCCCTGGCTTGAGCGTGACCCAGAACGGCGGGCCGGGCGGCTCGACGACGATCTCGCTCCGCGGCACCAACACCAACCACGCCAAGGTGCTGATCGACGGCATCGACGTCGGCGATCCCTCGACCGCCAACGGCGCCTTCGACTTCGGCAACCTGCTCACATCCGACGTCGAGCGGATCGAGGTGGTGCGCGGCCCACAGTCCGGCCTCTACGGCTCGGACGCGATCGGCGGCGTCATCAACATCGTGACGAAGAAGGGGAAGGGCCCGGCCCGGGCCACTGCCGCGATCGAGGGCGGGTCCTTCGAGACGTTGAACATGGCCGCTGGATTAACCGGCAGCGTGAGCCGTTTCACCTACGCCTTCGACGCCGCGCATCTTCATGCCGGCGACACGCCGGTGACGCCGACCTCGCTGCTGCCGGCGGGACGTTCGCGGATCGGGGACAAGGCTGACAACCTGACGCTCTCGACCCGGCTCGGCGCCAGGCTCAGTGACGATTTCGATCTCGGCTTCGTCGCGCGCTACGTCGACGCGACGCTCCGCTTCACCGGCGACGATTTTTCCACGTTCCCGGCGACGCCGGCTGCCGCCCAGAGCCGGTCGCTGAACAAGATGGCGCTGACGCGGCTGGAAGCGACGCATCGCAGCTTCGAAGCCTTCGAGCAGAGGATCGGCATCTCCTATACCGAGCACGACCGCGAGATCCGCGGCATCGACGTCTTCACGCCGGACACCGCATACACGGGCGAGCGCACGAAGATCGATTGGCTGGGCGCATATAGGTTCATGCCCGGGCACAGCCTGATCGGCGGCCTGGAAGCCGCGACCGACAAGCTCGACGACCGCTCGACCCGGGCCGAGAACGACACCAGCGCCGGCTTCATCCAACTCGACTCCGTCTTCGGCGGCGCCCTCTACAACAGCCTCAGCCTGCGTCACGACGACAACGACCGCTTCGGCGGCGTCACCACCTGGCGCGTAGCGCCGAGCTATCGCCTCGAGGCGACCGACACGCGGCTCAAGGCGAGCTATGGCACCGGCTTCAAGGCGCCGAGCCTGTCGCAGCTTTTCGTCAGCTATCCGGCATTCAACTTCTTCGCCAACCCGAACCTGAAGCCTGAGCGCAGCATCGGCTACGATGCCGGCTTCGAGCAGGCGCTGATGAAGGGGCGCGTCCGCTTCGGCGCCACCTATTTCCACAATGACATC
>CAZZLX010000658.1:0-2531 GCA_964655235.1 uncultured Rhizobium sp. | reverse complement strand
GCCGAAGAGGAGCTCGGCCGGCTGGAGCGTTCCGAAGCCCGCGACGTTCTCCGGCCCGAGCCTCAGGATCTCGGTTTCGAGCTCGTCGGCGACGCGGAGCCCGTACTGCTCCTCGGTCTCGTCGTCGCGCTTGAAGTGGTAGGCGAAGCAGGGCGCGATCAGCGACACGTCCATCAGCATCGGCGCGTAGGGCTCGCGCCGCGCCAGGTTGCCGCCGACCGAGAGCGCGCCCAGCGTGTTGCCGTGATAGCTCTGCCGGCGCGAGATGAACTTGGACCGTTTCGGCTGGCCGATCTCGAGGAAGTACTGGCGCGCCATCTTGAGCGCCGCCTCCATGGCCTCGGAGCCGCCGGAGACGAAATAGACATGGCTGATCCCGGCCGGCGCGTCTTCCAACAGCAGGTCGGCCAGATGCTCGGCCGGCTCGGCCGAGAAGAATCCCGGATGGACGTAGTCGAGCTTCCGGACCTGCCGGTCCATCGCCTCCATCACCTTCGGATGCCCGTGGCCCAGGCACGACACCGCCGCCCCGCCGCAGGCGTCGATATAGGATTTGCCGGTCGAATCCCAGATATGCAGCCCCTCCGCGCGCACGGCGACGGGCGGGAGCTTGGCGGTCATGCGGTTGAAGACGCGGGTCATGGCGGTGTCCGAAGAAGAGGCGATAGGCGAAGAAAAGCACGAGAGGCTCTGAAACGCCAATCAACGCGGATTTGAACGATACGCGGTTGCGGCCGGCAGACCGGGAGTCGCATCATCGGCTCCAAGAAGAGGAAGAACGAGGCGATCGATGCTCCGGGTCCTTCTTGCCGCCGCACTCCTGTCCCTGCCCATCCCGGCGCTCGCAGGCTCGGGCACGTGGAAGCCGTGCGCGCCGATGCCGGCGGCGAGGGCCGAGATCGCGGTCGCCGAGGTCGGCGGGCGGATCTATGCGGTCGGCGGCATCACCCACGTGCACGAAATCGAGATCTACGATCCGGCGACCGACAAGTGGACCCGCGGTGCGCCGCTCCCGCGCGGCGTGCATCACCCGGCTGCGGTCGGCCTCGACGGCAAGCTCTACCTGATCGGCGGATATGTCGACGGCTGGAACCCGACCAACGAGGTCCGCGAGTACGATCCGCAGACCGACAAATGGCGAGCGCTGCCACCGCTGCCGCATGCGCGCGGCGCGCTGGCCGCCGCGGTGCTTAACGGCAGGATCCACGCCGTCTCTGGCGTCGGCAGCGCCGGACGCGAGAACACGCCGGCGCACGAGGTCTACGATCCGAAGACCAACAAATGGTCGTCGCTGGCGCCGCTGCCGACGCCGCGCGACCACCATGCGGTCGTGGCGCTCGACGGCAAGCTCTACGCGATCGGCGGGCGCATCAACGGCAGCTACGCGCGCAACGTCGGCGACAACGAGGTCTACGACCCGGAGACCAACCGCTGGGAGAAGCGGGCACCACTGCCGACGATTCGCAGCGGCATCGCCGGTGCCGTGCTCGACGGCAAGATCTTCATCGTCGGCGGCGAGGCACCGTCCGGCACCTTCGACCAGACCGAGGCCTACGATCCGAAGACCAACGTCTGGATCTCGTACAAGCGGATGCCGACGGCGCGCCACGGCCTCGGCGCCGCGGTCGTCGCCGGCAGGCTCTATGCGATCGGTGGCGGGCCATCCCCGGGCGGCTCCAGCTCGGCGCTGAACGAAGCCTTCACGCCCTAGGACGCGGCGGCGGAGGTCTCCGGCCCGGCGTCCTGGAACTGGGTCTTGTAGAGCTTGGCGAACTCGCCTCCCTGGCCGAGCAGCTCGGCGAAGGGGCCGGCTTCGACGATCACGCCGTCCTTCAGCACGACGATGCGGTCCGCCTTCAGGATGGTCGAGAGCCGGTGCGCGATGGTGAAGACGGTGCGGCCCTCGGTCAGCCTGGCAAGGCCCTGCATCACCTCGGCCTCGGTCTGGGCATCGAGCGCGCTGGTCGGCTCGTCCAGGATCAGCACCGGCGCGTTCATCAGGATCGCGCGCGCGATCGTCATGCGCTGCTTCTCGCCCTCGGACAGCGCGACGCCGCCCTCGCCGATCGGCTGGTCGTAGCCCTGCGGCTGGCGCGCAACCAGCGTGTCGATGCGCGCGAGCTTCGCCGCGGCCTCGATCTCCTCCTGGGTCGCCTCGGGCCGGCCATAGGCGATGTTCTCGCGGATCGACAGCGGGAAGATCATCGGCGGCTGGAGCACCAGCGCCACGCGATGGCGAAGCTCGCGGATCGGGTACTGCCGGATGTCGACGCCGTCGAGTTCGACCACGCCGGCGGTGGGATCGAAGAAGCGCGGCAGCAGCGACAGCATCGTCGACTTGCCGGCACCGGTCGGTCCGACCACGGCGATCTTCTCGCCCGGCCGGACGTCGAGGTCGATGCGCTTCAGCACCGAGACCTCGTCCGAATACTGGAAGGCGACGCCCTTCCAGGTGATGCGGCCCTCGACCTTCTCAGGCCAGGTCAGCGGGCCATCCTTGAGAGCGGGGGCGATGTCGAGAATCTCTAACA
>CAZZLX010000657.1:0-2532 GCA_964655235.1 uncultured Rhizobium sp. | reverse complement strand
TCCAGCTGATGTTCATCAACGTGCACCTGCCGTCCTACCTGGCGCTGTGCGGCCTGCCGGCGACCCTGAGCGCGGCGGCGCTTGGCCTGATCGGCCTCTGCAACACCTTCGGCACCTATGCCGCCGGGCTGCTGGGCGCACGCTACAGCCAGAAGCGCCTGCTGGCGCTGGTCTACCTGCTGCGCACCATCGCGATCGTCGCCTTCATCGCCGTGCCTGCGAGCCCGACCTCGACCCTGATCTTCGCCGCGGCGATGGGCTTCCTCTGGCTGACCGTGGCGCCGTTGGTCAGCGGCCTGGTCGGCCGGGTCTTCGGCCTCAAGCACTTCGGTGCGCTCTACGGCTTCGTCTTCCTGAGCCACCAGGTCGGCTCGTTCTGCGGCGTGATGCTCGGCGGGTTCGTGTTCGACCTCACCGGCAACTATGGCGCCGCCTGGATCGGCCTGATCGCGATCGGCCTCATCGCCTTCATCCTGCAATGGCCGATGGACGACCGCACGCCGGCGGAGCGGGCGCGGGATGCCCTGCCGGTGGCGAAGCCGGCCTAGTCCATCTCGGCGATCATCACCGGCGCCAGGAGGCCGGCGAGCACCTTCGCGCGCTCGACCTCCTTCTTGCCGTACATGCCCTGCTTGCCGGAAAGGGCCAGGGTTCCGAGGCGCTTGCCGTTGGCCGAGATCGGCGCGTTCAGGATCGCGGTGATGCCGAGCGAGTAGATCAGCTCGTAGTCGAAATAGGTGCGCTTGATCTCGGCCTTGTTCGGCGCGACGAATACGTCGCCCTTCTCGAGGGTATTCTGGTTGTGCGACTTGGGATCGATCGGCTTCCGCCCGCCGACCGGGTACTTCTTCGGGTTGGACGAGTAGGTGCGGGCGACCTGCTTGTCCTTTTCGACGTATTTGAGGACCGTGAACATCGTGTAGTCGCAGGTCGCCTTGGCGAGCTTCTCGACCGCCTTGTAGACCTTCTTCTTGTCGCCCTTCATGCTGAGCGCCATGATCTTGGTGACGTCGGCAACGGTGATGTCGCGCTTCTTGGCCATTTTTCTTTCCTATCTCACTCTCTCGATGGCGACCGCGGCCTCGGGCGGCGCGGCCGGTAAGGGCGGTTGGGGGATGCGCTCGGGCACGAGGCCGCGGGCGTAGAAGCGAAGGACGACGAGAAGCGCCACCGCGATCAGCAGCTCTCGCAGCGCCGCGCCCTGGACGGCGGAGATGCCGGGCACCAGCGGGATGATGAAGCGGGTCGATTCCAGGAAGAAGACGACCAGGACCGCGCCGACCACCGCGCCGATCGAGTTGCCCAGCCCTCCGGCCAGCAGCGACAGCTTGACGTAGAGGGTGAGCAGCGGCGCGAACAGGTCGGGCGCGATGAAGCTGGTGAAGTGGCCGTAGAGTCCACCGGCCAGGCCCAAGGCGGCGGTACCGAAGGCGAAAGCCTTGATCTTGAACATCACGACGTTCTTGCCGGCGACCTGCACCACCTGCTCGTCGTCGCGGATGCCGCGAAGGACGCGGCCGAACGGAGACGTCACCAGGCGCTCGACCAGGAAGAACAGCACGATGGTGGCGGCGACGACGATACCGAGGAACTGCAGATTGAAGAGGTGAGGCCCGAGCGCCTGGCGGAAAGGACCGGGGATGCCCGAGAGCCCGTCGGTGCCGTTGGCGATCCAGAGCTCGTTCGACATGACTATGCGCATCGTCTCGGCGAAGCCGAGCGTCACGATCGCCAGATAGTCGCCGCGAAGCCTGACGGTGATCATTGCGACCACGACGCCGACCAGCGAGGCGGCGAGCGTGCCGGCGGCCAGGCCCAGCAGGATCGGCCAGCCGAGCTTCAGGGTGAGGAGGCCCGAGGTATAGGCGCCGACGGCGAAGAAGCCGACGAGGCCCAGATTGATGAGGCCGGCCTTGCCCCAGATCACGTTCATGCCGAGCGCCATCATCGCATAGATGCCGGCGGTCACGCCCATGGCGACGAGATAGTGCTCCATCGCTAGTAGGCCTTCTGCCCGAGGATCCCGCGCGGGCGGAAGGTCAGCACCACGAGGATGGCGATGAAGCCGACGGCGGTGCGATAGGCCGGTGTCAGCACGAGCAGGCTCAGTTCCTCGCCGACGCCTACCACGAGCGCGCCGACCACGGCGCCCGGGATGCTGCCGAGGCCGCCGACCACGGCGGCGGCGAAAATCTGCAGGATGGTCTTGAAGCCGATCAGCGGGTCGATCGTGGTGTCTAGGCCGATCAGCATGCCGCCGAGGCCGGCGAGGCCCATCGCCACGAAGGAGACCAGGCGGGCAACGATATTGGCGTTGATGCCCTTGATCGCCGCCAGCATCGGGTTGTCGGCGACCGCCCGCATCGACTTGCCGACGCGCGTGAAGGTGAGGAAGGCGAAGAGCGCCGCCATGACGATGACGGCGACGACGAAGTTCTCGATCTGCTGGGGCGAGATCCGGATGCCGGAGATGTTCCAGTCGCGCTGGATCGGCAGGTCGTAGCCGCGCAGCTGGTTGCCGAAGATGAAGCG